>CAYJEL010000154.1:0-1008 GCA_964369245.1 uncultured Muribaculaceae bacterium | reverse complement strand
CCCATATTTCTATACCGTTTTTATTCATTTCATCTATTAACTTTGAATACATTAACTTAATTTCATTCAAGTCGTTAATAGTTGCTAATCTAAATTTCATATTATTCTCCTTAAACATCTTCTTTAAATCTTAAAACATTTGGATCTTGGATTAAAAATATCTTGTTTCCTAATACTTTGTATCTTGTCTATAGTAGTTAGTTTCAGTATCATCAAATAATTTATTTTTTAAATATACTTCTATATCTTTTATAATATCCTTTTTACATACACTGCATCAACTCTACTATTTAATAATTACACAATTCAAGTTTTAGGTTTAATTTTTTATACAATCTATTTCATTATTGTATACTATATATTCGCAGTTTTTCAATTTAAATTCCTTGATATTACCACTTTTAGGCATTCCTTCAATAATTATTCTTATATTTAGTATTACTCCCGCATGAGCAACTATAAGAATATCTTTATTACTAACTTCTTGTTTTATAGTTGTTAAAAAATCAGTTAACCTATGTTTAATATCTTTCTCTAATTCAATATTATATTTACTACATTCTTCATCATTACTAAAGTTAATTGATTTAAATATCTCATCTTTATGTTTACCATCATAAACTCCGTTATAACGTTCTATTAATCGCTCATCTACTTTAATTTCATTACTAGTAATAATCTGTGCGGTTTGATATGCTCTTTTTAAAGGACTTGAAAAAACTATATCAAAATTTACATCTTTTAATTTTTCTTTTATTACTTTTGCATCTTTGATACCTTGTTCATTTAAAGGAACATCTGAGTGTCCTTGTATTATTCCATTCTTGTTCCATTCAGTTTGTCCATGTCTAACTATATATATCATATTCCTCCTAATAAATTATATTATTTAATATATTATTTTTCATATATTTATCAATGTTTTTGTTTTTAAATCCTATCTCTGGTCTCACACCATCACTATAATGAAAATCAGAACCAACTGTAATAAATAAACCTAACTCATCA
>CAYJEL010000153.1:0-1016 GCA_964369245.1 uncultured Muribaculaceae bacterium | reverse complement strand
TTAAAAATATAATTAATAAAGCTTATGAAGTTGATTCTATATATGAAAGTATTTTGGATGATAAATATATAATTGATATATATAATAGTATTAAGGAGTTTGAAGATAATGATGTTAATGGGTGGGCTTATCACGATTTAACTCATGCCTTAAATGTTTCTGATTTAGCTGTTAGTATTTTAACTGATTTAGGATGTAATAAGTATGAAGTTGAGGCTATTAAGATAGCTAGTTTACTTCATGATATTGGTTGTTTAGATGGCAAGGATAATCATGAAATTAGGGGTTATGAATTAGCATGTAAGTATTTATCAGATAAGAATATTGTATATAAACAAAGGATATTGAATGCTATTAAAAATCATAGGGTTGGTTTTGATAGTAATGATATATTAACTACAGTTTTAGTTTTATGTGATAAGTTGGATATTAAAAAAACTAGAATTCCTTATGCTGGGTCTTTAATTGAAGGTAATAGGCAGTATTTATATATTGAAGATATAAAAATAAATATTACTGATGATAAGTTTATTGTTGATTTTATTGTAAATGAGAAATGTGATATTAATGAAATGTTAGAATATTATTTTACTTCTAAGGTTTTTAAAGCTATTGATTCTTTTGCTTTAAAGTTTAATTTAAAATCAGTTATTTATATGAATGGTAAAGAATGGAATATTGGGAATTAAATATTTGATTATATCATAATTATTAATATAGAATTAAGTGTTAAAAACTTAATTTTTTTTATTAGTAATAATTTCAGGTGAAATTAGTTAAATAGGTGAATTTGCATTTGATTAAAAAAAATGTTATAATTTATTTTATTTTAAAAAAAGGGGCGAATATGTTAAAAAGAATAGTTGGTTTTGTATTTTTTGTTATCTGTTTTATTTTAATTCCTGTTTTTATTTTAAATAGTAACGAGGAACTAAAAATTAATAGTGGGATTTCCATTGGTAATGCTTTAGATGCTCCTTTAGGTGAGTACTGGGGTGTTACTATGAGTACGAGTT
>CAYJEL010000152.1:0-1033 GCA_964369245.1 uncultured Muribaculaceae bacterium | reverse complement strand
ATTATTGGAGGAAGAATTGGTGGAATGCCAGAAATGACATTAGAAACAATTCTAAAAGATAACAATATAGAACCAAATAAAGATGTTGAAATTATAACTAATATCGATTTTGCATCAATGGCTGGAGCTTTCATAGGAGGAACAGGAGATTATGTCTCACTATTCGAACCATCCGCACTTGCCCTAGAAAAAGAAGAATTAGGGTATGTAGTAGCCTCATTAGGAGAACTTGGAGGAGTTGTTCCATACACCACTTACAATACCAAAAAAAGTTATTTAGAAAATAACCCAGAAACAATAGAAAACTTCACAAAAGCTATTCAAAAAGGTCTGGATTATGTTCATAACAATACCCCAGAACAAATTGCCCAAACAATTTTACCATACTTTCCTGATACAACTTTAAATGACTTAATAAAAATAGTTGATAGATATAAATCAGTTGATTCATGGTTTCAAACAACTTACATTAGCGAAGAAGGATTTACCTATGTCCAAGACATCATGGAAAATGCTAATCAATTATCACAAAGAGCACCTTACAATATATTAGTAGATAACACTTTTAATGAACAATAATGTTTTAAAAATTAAAAATCTTAAAAAGAATTATCACACTAAACAAAAAGAAATATTAGCTGTTGATAATTTTTCTATTGAAGTAAAAAAAGGTGCTTTTATATCAATAGTAGGACCATCGGGATGTGGCAAATCAACTATATTATCAATACTAGCTAATTTAGAAGATAAAACAAGTGGTCAAATAATAATTAAAAACAATACAAAAGTAGGTTACATGTTACAACAAGATTGCTTATTTGAATGGAAAACGATCTTAGAAAATTGTTTGTTAAGCTTAGAAATAAATAAAGAAAATTGCTTAACAAAAGAAAAAGTAATAGATTTACTCAATAAATATGGATTAAAAGATTTTATTAATAGCTATCCCAATCAATTATCAGGTGGGATGAGGCAAAGAGTAGCACTAATCAGAACACTAGCTACCAACCCAGATATTTTACTCTTAGATGAA
>CAYJEL010000151.1:0-1037 GCA_964369245.1 uncultured Muribaculaceae bacterium | reverse complement strand
ACTTCTTTCCATTACAACTGGTATTATTTTAGTAACACCTAAATCAGTTGCTTTTTGGAAAATAAAACTCATTTTTTGATCTGATAATAAAGGAATGCATAGGGTTATGTTGTTTTTTTTATAATTGGTATTTATTTCTTCTATACACTCTGCTTCATCACCTTTTATTTGGGCTAAAAAAAGTTTATGGTTGTGAACAATTTCTATTTTATCAAAATCATTCATTCGCATAACTTTTTTGATGTGGTATAAATCTTCTTGTGTTAAAGAAAATTTATTGTCTTTTAATTTATTAGAAAAATATCTTTGCATTATTTATTGTTATTAATCCAAGTATTTAGGTCTTCTTGTGAAATAAATCCAATGTTTCTATTTATTTCTTGACCTTTTTTAAATAAGATTAGTGTAGGAATCGTTAGAACTTGATATTCTTTTGATAATGCTTCATTTGGTGTTACATCTACTTTACCAATTTCTATAGTAGTTATTTCTTCTAATACTGGGTGCATCATTTTACATGGTCCACACCAATCTGCATAAAAATCTACTAATACGTAATCTTTATTTATAAATTCTTTAAAATTATCATTGTTTAAAATAGTCATATTATTCTCCTTTATATTGATCGATTGCTTGTTTGTAATCTTCATAATAAATTTTTTCTAATTCAATTAGTTTATCAACTGATTCGATAGATATTATATCATATTTTAAGAATAAGTTAATAGCATTATTGTTAAATTGGTATTCACTTATTGTTTTATCGTTATATTGATCTTTTAATGTGTTGAATTCTTCAAATACATCTACTGTTTCATTAAAGGCACTAGATAGTAATGGGGTATTTTTTATAATGAAATTAGCTACTGTTGAGTTTATTTCAATAAAGTTAACTGATAGTATTAAAATTACAAATACAATCACATAGTAATGTATTACACCTACTACGATTCCTAATAATATTGATGGTATACTTAAAATGAAATTTGCTTATAATAATTTTTCAAATAGATTTGAAGCTGTAAATACTACTTCTA
>CAYJEL010000150.1:0-1083 GCA_964369245.1 uncultured Muribaculaceae bacterium | reverse complement strand
CATCAATACTATAATAATATTTAGAATAATTAATAAAAAATTGACTTTCCGGATTAGAAATACACTTTCTAAAAAACAAAGAAGCCCTCTCACAATATTCATTTTTAAGAATTTCTCGCAAATTACTATTATTTTTTAATAAAGATTGATACAACTTAGATTCAAATCTATTAACCAAAATATTTTTTTTAATACTAACATCATACTTTAAATTTAATTTATCAATTTTAGACAATAAATGTAACCTTGTTTCTTTATAAATTAAAGCCCAATCTAACTCATGGATTTTATCAAAATATTCATGAACTTTTTGATAATCATTAAAACCATATGCTAAAAGTTCAATACGATATTTATTAAAATGTGTTGTGATTTCAATTCCATTTACAATTTGTCCAGTAAAATTATGATTTAAATCTTCTAACTCAAAATAAGCTTTACAATTATCATGATCAGTAATTGAAATATATTCTAATTTTTTTTCTTCACATATTTTTAAAAGTTCAGATAAACTATTAGTTCCATCTGAATATAATGTGTGTAAATGCATATCAATCATATTAAAATCTCCTCATAAACTAAACTATTTTTTGAAATAATTTCATCTTCAAATTCTTTTGTTATCAAAATACAATCAGAAATAAAAGCCTTACCAATAATACAACCAACTGGATATTCCAAATTATAACAACTGAATTTATCCATATACTTTTTTTCTACTGTTAAAGAAGCATGAATCAAAAATTCGCCACGAAATTTAGTATTCCAACTTCTAAATTCAAAGATTTTATATCCATTAACTATCAAACTTGCCCAAGGTTGCCTAATACTCAGTACTTTCATATAATCACCATTCTAAGTATAACACACAAAAAAAATACAGTAAATGTTTATACTATATTTTTTTGACATCTTCAACAGATAAAATTTTATAATTTTTTACAAACTTATTGTATGCTAAATCATCTATTAAAGTTCCTTTATAATCTTCACTGTAACCACCAACAACTAACTTTGAAACTCTTAATAAACTAAATAACCTATCAACCACCAAAGATGAATCAGTCCATTTTGTATTATCTG
>CAYJEL010000149.1:397-1126 GCA_964369245.1 uncultured Muribaculaceae bacterium | reverse complement strand
CCTCATTTTAAAATTTATTAAATAACACTTCTAAACTCAATCTTACAATGTTCTATATTTTTAAGTTATTTTTTGTTAAATTCTCTAATTTTTCTTTTAGCATAAGTTGTAACAGCCTTATCTTCCCATTCTTCTTTGTTTCCAAAAGATAAGATATCCGTTATCACTCTTACACGATCTTTATTTTGGAGGATATAATCTATCGGTTTATATTCATCATTGACTACAACACCTACCATAGTATTTCCCACTTCGCTATGGACTTTATACGCAAAATCAATTGCTGTTGCGCCTTTAGGTAATTCTACAATTTCCCCTTTTGGTGTATATATATAAATTTTGTCCGAAAAAAGTTCATTTTTGACTTGTTCAACAAATAGTTGATTATCACCAAATATTCTATTGATCTCTAATAATGATTTAAAGAATTGAAATTTTTCTTTTAACTCATATTGCATAACTTGTCTTGCGTCACCTTTATTAACATTCCAATAAGCACATAACCCAAATGAAGCAATTAAATCCATGTTTTTTGTTCTAATTTGAGTTTGTACCAATCTTTCATCTGGCGCAAAAACAGTTGTATGTAATGATCTATACATGTTGGTTTTAGGATTATATATATAATCTTTGAATTTATCGTTAATTGGATTATATGCACTATGAACTAAACCTAGAGTTTGATAACACTCATCTATTTCTTCAACCATAATTTTAAGAGCAAGCAGA
>CAYJEL010000149.1:0-387 GCA_964369245.1 uncultured Muribaculaceae bacterium | reverse complement strand
ATGACCTTGACTAAGTCTTTTATAAATTCCATATATGTTTTTTGTTCTAACTTTTATCTCAGGTGTAATATTCTTGCTATTTAATATAGTAGTTATTTTATTAACCATTTCTTCTAAACAGTCAGCACTTTGTTCTTTTATGACTGTACTTTTTTCTTGTATTTTTTTATACATATCTGGCTTCAAATATCTAAGGGATAAATCCTCTAATTCGGACTTAATTCTATATGCACCAATATAATATGCTAAAGGAACAAAAATTTCCATAGTTTCCATAGCATTTTCTTTTTGCTTAAATTCCGATTTAAATTCTAATGTTCTCATATTATGGAGTCTATCAGCCAATTTGATAATAATTATGCGAACATCATCGGTAATACTAGTAAT
>CAYJEL010000148.1:0-1126 GCA_964369245.1 uncultured Muribaculaceae bacterium | reverse complement strand
TAAAAATTAATAAAACCTAAATTTAATTTATGGTTTTTTAACCAAAATTCTGCTTACGTAACCGCATTAGCTCGTTTTCGTCCAACCCCACAATTTTTTTTTCTATTTAAGCTTTCAAGTGCTTTTGTTTTATTATCCATTCTAACTTTTATTTTAGAAGTAGAATAATTTTCTTTATACTCATTAATTAAACTATCAATAATAATATCTTCATTTTGTATCGTATTATTAACAATATTAGCAATCAAAATTTTTAACTCTTCTTCATGTAGTAGCGGACTATTACAAGCTTTTATTCCTTCTTTAGAATATATACCACAAACCCATATTATTTTTTTTCGTTTAACCCTTCCACTAGATATGTTTACTTTTCTTCTAAATGTTGTGTTATGTTCTTTGCATATTATTTTTCCACTTAATGAATGTCTATTACTAAAGACAGAATAATTTTTTATTTTTTTGTTTTTAGATTCGATAATATTTTGAGCTTCTTCCCATATTTCCTCTGATACAATAGGTGGCACATTTAAATCATCTTTATAATAAAGCCATTCTTTTTTATCTACATTAATTTTTGTTTTTAATCTATAGTCAACGATTTTAGTTTTGTTACCACAGTAATATCCTTTATATTTTGGATTTCTTAAAATACCACTTATTGTGTTAGCTGAAAAAGGTTTACCTGTTTTAGTTTTGTATCCTTTTTCAAATAATTTTATTCCAATACTTTTCATACCTATTCTTTTTCTAGTATACATTTCAAATATTTCTTTTATCATTTTGGCTTCTTCTGGAACAATGATTAGTCTACCATCATCTTTTTTGTAACCCCATATATCACTACTTCCCAGTACTCTTCCTTTTTTTATAGATCTTTGAAAACCAAATTTTACTCTTTCAGAAATTTTTCTAACTTCTTCTTGAGCTAAACTAGCCATAATTGTTAATCTAAGTTCAGAATCTGGCATATAAGTATTTATATTATCACATTCAAAATACACACCTATATTATTTGATAATAACTCTTGAGTATATTTTATACTATCTAAAGTATTCCTAGAAAATCTTGATATTTCTTTTGTAATAATTAAATCAAATTTTTTCATTTGAGCATCTTTTAGCATAT
>CAYJEL010000147.1:0-1171 GCA_964369245.1 uncultured Muribaculaceae bacterium | reverse complement strand
GGTGGTTCTTCAATACCAATCAGATTTACAACATCAGTTTTTGATAAGTGGATTAAGGTAAGTTTTTCGAAAGATAGTATAGTATTTGATGGAAATGTATATAATACGTCGGGTGGAATTATGATGCCAAGTGGTTATGAAACTGAGATTCGTCTAGGTGGTATGAATCAAAATATGTCTAATGATGATAGAAATTTTGTTGGTATGAGAAGAAGAACTGTTATCACAGATGTTACAAGTGGTGATGTTGTTAGAGATTTTATTCCTGTTAAAATTAATGAAACAGATGAGGTTGGTTATTGGGATTTAATTAATAATCAATTTTATAGTAATAGTGGTAGTGGGGAATTTAGTTATTGACAAATGTTATTTGGCTGTGATATTATTTATTAGAAAGCAAGAGCGAAAGACGTAATAATATGTAAGTTTTATAGAGAATCTTTGGGTGGTGGAAAAAGATAAACTGGTATTATTAGGATCACTTTCAAGTGCGATTTATGGATAAGATAAATACGGTAACGCGTTATAGTAAATAAGATATATCAATTTTGGTATAAATTAAGGTGGTACCGCGGAAACTATTCGCCCTTATGTTAGGGATGGATAGTTTTTTTATTAGGAGGAAAATTATGAAATTTGAAAAATTAGACAAGAAAGCAATAAATGAAGTTGAAAAAGATATTTTAAATTCTTGGGGTGGTGTAGATGATGCTTTAGATCGTCATTTAGAAGTTAATAAAGATGGTGTGAACTATGTATTTTATGATGGTCCAGCATTTGCTAATGGATTTCCAGGTTTACATCACATGGTATCTAAAAATTTAAAAGATATTATTTGTAAGTATCATGCTATGAATGGTAAAAGAGTTGTTCGTAAAATTGGTTGGGATACTCATGGTTTACCAATTGAAAATCATGTTGAGAAAAAATTAGGTTTTACTACTAAAAAAGAAATTGAAGATTTTGGTGTGGATAACTTTAATAAAGAATGTCGTAAAAGTATTAGACTTAATGAAGATGCTTTTGTTGATTTAACTAATCAAATGGGGCAGTTTATTGATACAAAAAATCCTTATTTAACTTATAAAAATGAGTATATTGAAACTGAATGGTGGATACTTAAAAAAATGTATGATGAAGGGTATTTTTATGAAGGTAATAAAGTTATGCC
>CAYJEL010000146.1:0-1175 GCA_964369245.1 uncultured Muribaculaceae bacterium | reverse complement strand
GAACTGTTTTAGATATGAATAATATAATGCAGATGTTTGTATGGATACCAAGATATAACTATGATGCTTCAACTATAGTAAATGCTCAAACAGCTATTGATGTAGAATTTGTTGGAATTAATGAAGAAGCACATCCAGCATTTACATTTGGAGAAGAGAATTTAAATGGATTATGGATAGGTAAATTTGAAATGGCTAGTACTGAAAATAGAATTGTACCTAATGTAAATTCAATGAGTAACTTAAATTATGTTACTATGTTTAATAATGTTTACAGTATCAATAATACTAATGGATTGGATAGTAGTAGTGACGTACATATGATTAAGAATACTGAATGGGGCTTAATGACATATTTCACACTATCAAAATATGGAGTTTGTAATAGTGATGGAACGTGTACAAATAAAGTTATGAATAATAATTATTTTGAATCATTAGATAATCGTAATATTACAACTGGATGTGGGGGAACAGATGCTCCAGTTATTGGAATTTGCTCTGAAAATAATAAATGGAATACAAGTAATGGAATTAAAGCATCAACTAATCATAATATAACAGGGATTTATGATACAGCTGGAGGCAGATGGGAAGCTACTATGGCTGTTATGAAAAATACTGATGGAACTATTAGAGTTTCTTTATCTGGATTTACTGAAATGCCAGAAAGTAAGTATTATGACTTATATGATTATAATGCTAGTGTGTATGATTATGAGAATCATCCTGGTTTGAAGGGAGATGCAATAGTAGAACTTAATGCAATTTTTGGTTATTATGGTGATTATGTTTGGATGACTAATTATAATTATGATTTATCACTATATTTTGGCGAAGATTATTTCGAGGGAAGTTCAGATTGGATTATGCGAGGAGGGCATTCAAATATTTATGCTCCAAATGAAGGTTTTTCACATGCTGGTATTTTTGCTCACTATGCTGGTGATGGTACTGCCAATAGTCGTAGAACTACTCGTGCTGTAATAGCGCCTTAAACAAGATTTTATATCTTGTTTTTTTGTTATATTATGTGTTAAAATTATATATAGAATAGGAGTGTATTTGTATGAAAGGTTTTACGTTAATTGAATTATTAGCGGTAATTATTATTTTAGCAATAGTAGCCTTAATTGCTACGCCAATAATTTTAAATGTTATAGAAGATTCTAGAA
>CAYJEL010000145.1:0-1205 GCA_964369245.1 uncultured Muribaculaceae bacterium | reverse complement strand
ACTAATAAAAATTGATTATTTAGTATATTTAAGGTATAAAAGTTACTTTATCAGCTCTTATATTTAAATTTGCAATATCATTAGTTGTTCTTCCTCTAAAAATTAATTCCTTTGCAGTCATAACAGAGGATGATCCAAAAGCTTCAGAATCAACTGTTTTTAAATTAGAAGGAAGTATGACAACGTCAGCTTTTGCAGCATGAAATACTCTATCTGGTAAATATGTTAGTTTACCTTCTTCGAAAGTAACATTACCGACATTTACAATATTCATAAAAACTCCTCGTTCAATAGTCTCTACGGAACCTGGAATAGTTATATCATGTAAACTATCACAGCTATAAAAAGCTTCTTCTCTGATAATTTTTAATCCAGTTCCAAAATCAACTGTTTGTAAACTATCAACTTCATAAAATGCATATTTGCCAATTTCTTCTACAGAATCAGGTATCTTAACACTAGTTAAACTAGAACTGTAAAAAGCATTATCATAAATTTTTATAACACTATCTGGTATTACAACTTGAGTTAATGACTTGTTACTAAAAGAACCAAATCCATTGGTAATTGCTGTTCTACCTATAAATTTAACTTGTACACCTTTTATTTGACATGGAATAACAACTCTATCATCATTTTGTAGATAATTTGTAAGTGTTCCTGTGGCTTCATCAAATGCAAAATGACTTTCTGGAGTTGCCTCATCCTTCCAAAAATCGTAATATTTACATTGATATAAATATTCACCAGCTCCTGGAGGTAATATACATGAAGCACCTTCAGCTAATTCTTTAATACTTAACTCACTATCATCAAACCCTTTATAATAACAAAGACCATCTATCTCAACTGCTATAGCTGTCTTTCCCTCATTATTTACTTTTCCTAAACCATTAGCTGGTTTTTCATTTGTAGTAGGTATTAAACTATAAACATCTTCTTCATTTTTAAATTTTTCAGTTAATTCTAAATTTTCAGAAATCATATTACTAGCATATAACTGTTCTAGTCCACCTAATAACAATTCAACCTGTGATTTATTTGCTGATTCCCTTGAATCCTCAATTACATCTAAAATTATTGGTGTTGCAATCAAAGCAACAATTGCTAAAATTATTATAACTGCTAATAATTCTATTAATGTAAAACCTTTCATACAAATACACTCCTCTATTTAATTATACATTCTTCATTTTTTTCTAATT
>CAYJEL010000144.1:0-1208 GCA_964369245.1 uncultured Muribaculaceae bacterium | reverse complement strand
TAGTGAAATAAACTACTTCTTTTATCGATATCAATTTCTATTAGTGGTTCGAATGCTAGTAGTTTTTCAGTGATATGTTTATCATTTTTTTTAAGTCCTACTACTGGTATATTTAAGTTAAGTGAGTTTAAAACTTGTCTAGCAATATTTATTTGACCTACTCCACCATCTACTATAATTAGGTCTGGTTTTTTTAAATCATCTCTTAAAACTCTAAAGTATCTTCTGTAAATGACTTCTCTCATTGTTCCATAATCATCATTTTTATCATTAGTTATTTTGTATTTTCGATATTCGTTTTTAGCTTCTTTTCCATCTATGAAAACGACCATTCCTGAGACATTAAAATTTCCAAAAAGGTTTGAATTATCAAATAGTTCTATTCTATCTAAAATATCTAGTTTTAGAATATTTTTCAATTCTTCGTTGGCTTTTGTTGTTTTATTTTCATCTCTTTTAATTAATTCGAAATTTTCATTTAATAATGCTTTGGCATTTTCACTAGCCATATCTAGGAGTTTTTTCTTATTTCCTTTTTGTGGTGTATACACTTTGCATTTTAAAAATTCATTTAATAAATTAGATTCAAATGGTATTAAAATTTCTTTTGGTAGTAAAACATTTTTTTGGTAGAAACGGGATATATAACTTTCAATATCACTTTCTAAATCTCCAATTAATGGAAATATTTTATTATGTTTACCTACTAGTTTTGAACCTCTTATAAAAAATATTTGAATACAAACATAGTCCTTGTTTGTGTAATAACCAAATATATCTCTATCAATCATGTCATTCATTTCAACTTGTTGTTTTGATAATATTACTTCAACATAATCTAGTAATTCTTTTAATTCTTTTGCTTTTTCAAAGTGGAGGTTTTCTGATTCTGAAATCATTTCTTGTTTTATTTTTTCTGTAATTAGTTTGTGTTCTCCTTTTAAAAATAAAATAATTTCATTAATCATATCTTGTACTTTATTGTTATCTATATCTTTACTACAATAACCTAAGCACTGATTTATATGATAATAAAGGCATGGTTTTTTTTGATATGTTGTACATTTTCTTAGAGGATAAATTCTATTAAGTAAATTTACTATTGTTCGGGCTGCTGTTACGTTTGGATAAGGTCCGTATAGATATTTGGTATTTTTTTTCTTATTAACGCTTCTTACAACTGATAGTTTTGGATTGTTTTTTATGTC
>CAYJEL010000143.1:0-1227 GCA_964369245.1 uncultured Muribaculaceae bacterium | reverse complement strand
CAATAAGTGTGAAAGCTTTATTTTTCATATTAAGACCTCTATTCTATATTAATTTATAAGTGTTATTTTGGCATGACCATTACCAAGATGCCCTGTACCTAATTCATATGTGCCATTATAAGGCGTTGGCATATTAGTTTGATTTTGTTTTTCATTAGTCCAACTATATCCTGCACCATCAATCATTATTGTATTTTCGAATTTTAGATTTGAGTAATGTATTGAACAGTTATTATCTGTTGTTCCTGTTGTGCATCCTGTTTTTGGTGTTCTATCTGTTTGGGAAGTAATCGCTACTGCTCCTGTGTGGCCTGATATAAATGATGAACCTGATGAGCCTGAACCTACAACACTATCATTGTAAGTTCCTCCTCCTCCACCATAATAACCACCAGAACCTCCAGAACCATGACCGTCATAACTAGTAAATTGAGGTGATCCTCCAATTCCAAATATTCCATCACTAGCACTTCTTTTACCTATTGCTGATTTACCAGCAGTAGTTTGAGTTGCACCTGTAGCATTTGTATAACTATTTCCTAGTGAATTGTATTCTTTACCGTCATATCCTATTAGTCCTCCTCCTGGAGCTGGATTAGAAACTGGATTATTCCAATTAGAAATTCCTACCCCTCCAGCTGCCACCATGATTCTTGAATTTAAACTTGTTTCATCATACCAATTTCCTGACTGTATCCTAAAATCTGTAGCACCCCCGGAGCCTGCTCCGTCTCCGCTACCATGTATTGTATTATCAAATGAATTTCCGGGACCACCACCATTATATCCACTTGAATATGGATCATTAATAATTGTCGCTTGTTTCCCTTGACCGCCAACTTGAATATATATAGTCTCTCCTTCTGTTAAATATATATCACCTTTAGTGTAAGCTCCATAACTTCCACTTGTAGTATTTGAAGTTCCTCCTTGAGCACCCCAAGCTTCTAGTTTATAAGTTCCATTTTGTGGGGCAGTGAACGATTGTATTGTCCCTATGAATTCATAATTATATACATTATTTGTTTCTTGTATCATTTCATAACTTATTTTAACAAATCCATTTCCTGCATGACCTTCCCCAAGTTCATATGTTCCGCCTTGTGGATTCGGCATATTAGTTTGTTCTTGTTTTTCATTAGCCCAACTATATCCTGCACCATCAATCATTGTTGTATTTTCAAATTTTAAATTTGAGTAATGAATTGAACAGTTATTATCTGTTGT
>CAYJEL010000142.1:0-1234 GCA_964369245.1 uncultured Muribaculaceae bacterium | reverse complement strand
GATGCTATTAACGAAGCTAGTTTAGATATGAGAAATAACAAAGAGGAAAATAATGAGTAGAATTAAAAAAATCATTAAATTAGCAACTTTACCAGAAATGTCAATCCTACCGGGTCACTTAGCATTCTTTGTTATTTTAGCGATTTTTCCAATTACATCTTTATTAGGTGTAATTTCATCATTGTTTCAAACATCAGATTTTTTAACACAAATATTTACATATATGCCAGATTATATTGAAGATATAATAACACCTTTTTTTAATGAAAGTATTAATACTTTTAATATAACATTCATAGCTATTGGTTTATATGTATCATCAAATGCTGCCTATGCAATCATAACAGCATCAAATACTGTCTATAAATTCCCCAAAAAAGATTATATACACCAAAAAATAAAAGCAATTTTTATAACATTTTGGATAATAATTTTATTTATAATTAGTATTTTAATATTAGCATTTGGAAATACTATATTAAATTTCTTAACAGATGTAACAACAATAGGAAGCTATATCTTAGATAATTATATAGTAATCGCATTAACTCAATTCTTAGTCAGTGCACTAGTCATATTTATAATTATCAAAGTTATATATACAATGGCTCCAGATGGTAAAATATACAGTAAAAACACTAATATAGGAAGTTTATTTACAACATTTGGTATATTAATAACAACCGTCATATTTTCATATTACTTTACCAATATAGCAAACTATGACATGTTATATGGATACTTAGCTAATATTGCTGCTTTAATGTTAATAATTTACTTCATATCATATATATTTATATTAGGAATTATAATAAATAAATATTTTTATGAATAAATTTAAAAATTAATGACATAATATAGTTAGATATATATAATTGCCGTATATATTTGTAGTACAGACTACCTAATTAATTGACATAATTAATTAAGATAGGCAATGAAGACGACTTTTTTAAGTCGTTTTTTGTTGCTTATTTTACTAAAATTTGTTATTATATAAATAGATAATAAAAGGGGTAAATGATATGCTAAAATTAAACAATAAAGGACTAGCGATATCTAGTTTGATATTTTCAATATTAATTATATTTCTAATGATAACCTTTTCCTTACTAGCGCTTTTAGGAACAAGAAAAATGAATTTAGAAAAATTAAAACAAGAAGTTTTAGAAAAAATAGAATCAGATAATACAGGAGCAACATATAGTTTTGGATATACAGGTGATATGCAAGT
>CAYJEL010000141.1:0-1317 GCA_964369245.1 uncultured Muribaculaceae bacterium | reverse complement strand
GTTGTATAACATACTCATGGCAAGCAAATATCAACCAATATAAATTTGAATATTCAGAAAGCTGTGATGTCCCACAAGTAACATATAATGAAATGGTAAGTGGTCATGATTTTAATATCGCAGTTTCCAATTTACCAAATTATTATGATTTAACAACAATTGATTTTGATGGTACAATCACTGAAGGTATTGATATTGATACGACATTAGATTTATCATTAAATCAAGATAAATCAATTATCGGTTATATTGATGGAAACACACTTAGAATTCAAACTAATGGCATCATTCAAGCACATGAAAATTTGGGTTTTGAATATGATTATGAAACTTTGATTACTGAATATAATAGTATTTTCTTTAATATGTCCCATATCAAAGAAATAATATTTAAAGATGGTGATAAAAATGTATTCGACACTAGCAAAGTAACAAATATGTCAGGAATGTTTTTTGGTAATTTTGGTTTGACTAACTTAGATATAAGTGACTTAGATACAAGTAATGTAACCAATATGTCAGGAATGTTTCATGAAACATATAGTTTGAAGAATTTAGACTTAAGTCATTTCGATACAAAAAAAGTTATTGATATGTCAGGAATGTTTTATGAAAGTAATTTAGAAACTTTAAATATAAGTAATTTTAATACAAGCATGGTAACAAATATGTTTGCTATGTTTTATCATACTGATAATTTGTCAACAATAAATATTAGTAGTTTTGATACAAGTAATGTAACAAATATGTCTTATATGTTTGGAAGTTCCAAGGTTTCAACAAGTTTGGATTTAAGTAAATTTAATACATCAAATGTTACAGATATGTCTTACATGTTTTCTGATATACATAATTTAGAAAACGTGGACTTAAGTAGTTTTGATACTGAAAATGTAACAACAATGAGGGGGATGTTTACAAGTTCAACTGGTTTAAAAAATATAAATTTAATTAATTTTAATACAAGCAATGTTACTACGATGTTTAGTATGTTTTATAAAACCAGTGTAACAAGTTTAGATTTAAGTAGTTTTGATACAAGTAATGTAACAGATATGAGAAGTATGTTTTCAACTGTAAATAATTTATCGATAGCATATGCTAGAACACAGGAAGATGCTAATAATTTTAACAATTCAGATTACAAAGCTAGTAATGTTAATTTTATTGTAAAACCTTAAAAAACTAGAACGAATGAAATTTCGTTCTTTTTAATATTATTCCAAAATTAACACTTCACTTTATAAAACCAACAAATTTAATATTTACAAAACAAAAATATATGGTACAATATAAGCAAATAGGAGGTCTTTATGA
>CAYJEL010000140.1:0-1319 GCA_964369245.1 uncultured Muribaculaceae bacterium | reverse complement strand
TAAATTAAATCTCTTTGTTTGGAATATCTCATAAACTTCTCCTAAATAGTAATAATTACTACTTATTAAGTATAACACTATATATTTAGTTTGTCAAATTATTTTTATCAAACTCATCATATAGGTCCCCTACTATTTCTTCTAAGATATCTTCCATTGTTACAATACCTATATATTTATTATTTTCTGTAATAATTGCTATTTGAGATTTATTACTTTTTAAAATATTAAATGTTTCAAATATTAGTTTATTACTATCAATAAATATTGGTGGTTTAATTATATCTTTTAAATTTTTATCTTTGTTGTTTATATTTTTTAATATTTCTTTTGAATGTAGAATACCAATTATTTTATATTTTTCTATAACAGGTATTTTATTATGAATTGTTTGTTCATTTATTAAAATATTTAATGCATTATTTAAATTAGTATCTGAATTTAGTGTTGTTACATCTTTTTTATGTGCCATAATGTTTTTTATTTTTATATCATTAAATTTTAGTATATTATGTATGTAATCTCTTTCATATTTTTGTAGTGTTCCAAATTCTAATGCTTCATCAACAAGCATTTTTACTTCTTCTTCTGTTACTATTTCTTCATCATGTTCATTTATACCAAATAGTTTAGATATTATATTGGTTATTTTAGTTAATAAGAAAACAAATGGTTTAAATATAGTTGATATTATTTTTAATATATTGATTGTTAAATAAGCTATTTTTTCTGAATATTTCATACCTATTCTTTTTGGAACTAGTTCTCCAAATATTAACATTAAAAAAGAAAGTATTATAGTTATTATAATAATTGTTATTATATTTAATGTATTATAATCGATTGGAATTAATTCATATAATATTGGAGTTAAGTTATCGGCAAATGTACTTGAGGCTATTGCACTAGATAAAAATCCTACAAATGTAATTCCTATTTGGATGGTTGCTAAAAACTTACTTGGTTGTTTAATCATTTCATTTATTTTTTTAGCTTTTTTATTTCCTTTTGAAGCTTGTTTTTCTATTTTTAAATCGTTTATTGTTATAAAAGACATTTCTATTGTTACGAATAAAGCATTTAATAATATTAAAATTATAAGAAAAATTATTTCTATCATTGTTATCACCTATTATGATTATATCAGTATTTTAAATAAAAAAAAAGTTGAAGATCAACTTAGTTATATTTTTTTAAAAAAATAGGGCGCCGTCTAATGACAACCCCCTTGCAAAAACGATTAAACGTTTTTTCCTCGCACAAATAATATACCAAATATTATTCATTAAGTCAACTTGTTTTATCTAGTTTATAATTTT
>CAYJEL010000139.1:0-1345 GCA_964369245.1 uncultured Muribaculaceae bacterium | reverse complement strand
GTAGGTATCTACAACTCTTACTTAAGACGATTGATATAACTCAATCACTATATATAGTATATCATAAAAATTGTGAATTGCCTCATATTTTAAACTTCATATGTAAATTTAATTGAAATGTAATGAAGAAAGTGTGTTCGGCAATTAAATACAATTTTATACCAAACTATTAATTCAAAAAACTAAATTTTCAATCTAGTTAATTTCTTTTCTTTATGTATATTATTTTTATAATCGTTCACAGCATATTCAATATCTTCAGTAATTAAGCCTGTTCTGAAAAATGTTATATTATTCATAATAAAATATTTAACTAATTCATTAAAACTATATGCATTTAGTTCTCCATCATATATTAAAAATATATTATTTTCTTTTCTTGAAACATGTTCCTTATTAAATACAAATAAGAATATAGTTTCATTTTCTTTTTTTGCCATTTCAAACATTATCTTACCATAATTTTTATTATTAAATATACTACTTTTTAAATATATTAAGTAACCTAAGGCATCATAATTTTTAAAATTATATTTTTCCATTAATTTAATCATTACTTTGATTTTTTCTAATGAATTTAAGTCTTTTACATCATTAATATCAAAATAATCAGATATTTCTTTATTATCTTTTAATATGATATGTTTTAAAGCAATGTTTTGTATTTTAATAACCACTTCATTTAACTTATCATATTTTCCATCATAGCAATAATCGCAGTGAACACCTAATATCTCACTATTTATCTTAGCATTAACTAAATCTCCACCAGCTATATTAATTGTCGAATCAAAGCTTAATTCAAATTTTGAAGTAATAACTTCATTGTAAAAATGGTTATACCCCTGTTCTTCATTACCTTCTTTAATAACTTTATTCTCAATATTATAAAAACTTAACAAATTTGAAAATAAAATAGCAAATTCAAAACAAACAATATCACTGTTTAGTTCAATGCTCTTAATATACTCTAAACTACATCTTCGAGTACTTTCTAGCTTAAAATCATCAAAATTATAATTTATATCATATGAAAAATATTGGTTCATCTTTAAATATAAATAAATTGATAACTCATAGTCGGTTAAACCAGAAGGAACTGAATTAATAAGTTCTTTAAAAGATTCATGTAGGTAAAAACTCATAACCCCCCTTATTTCTGTTATATATATTAACATAGTTTTTATTTTTAAACAAATCTTGATATAAATTGTATTACTTAAAGAGGTAAATGTAACTTTTTAATATTTAATTTTAAAACTTGCATTTAGATTTTGTAAGTGATAAAAAGTAATTAAGATAAGGAAGTGAGATTAATTATGGATTTAGAAAATTTAATGGGAAC
>CAYJEL010000138.1:0-1425 GCA_964369245.1 uncultured Muribaculaceae bacterium | reverse complement strand
CTACTGATTGTTCAGTAGAACTACCATTTACTGCACCTTGTTTAACTTCGCCATTATTTGTATCTGCAAACTTAGCTTTATTGTATTTAATAATAACAAAAATAAATAGTGCAAATAAAATAAATGAATATGCCATACTAAATATAGGTTGAATAGTTTCTGGTAAAATAGAAATTTCAGTTACCTCTCCATTTACATTTGTTGAAATAGTTCCTGATAACACAAGTAATATTAACAACAGCCATCCTACTACTTTATTAACCGCTAATTTACCTAATAAATAAATATTAGCAAAAGGTAACCAAGCCATTGGTGTTTTTTTACCATATTTTATTTTATTATATCTAGTCATTACTAAAGCCGATATAATATAAAGTGCAATAGCGAATAACAAAAATACCCCTACCATCAATAACATTGTTCCCATTAAATTTTCTAAATCCATAATTAATCTCACTTCCTTATCTTAATTACATTTTATCACTTATAAAATCTAAATACAAGTTTAATAAAAATAAATTAAAAAATATATAAAAATAAAAATATAAATTGACATTTATTCTTTTTTAATGTTAAAATGAAAATGATTTTCACATTGGAGGATTTATGAGTAGAAACAATTACACAACAAAACAAAAAAAATATATATTAGATTTTTTTAAAAACAATAATTCAACCTTATATTCAGCTAAAGAAATAATGCAAGAATTAGAGAATAAAAATATTAATATTGGATTAACAACTATATATCGTTGTTTAGAACAGCTAACCAATAATAATGATTTAATGATTTTTTATGGTGATTTTGGAAAAAAACATGGCTATTTTCCATGCATCAATGACAGTCATTACCACATAATTTGTTCGTCATGTGGTCACATTGAACACTTAGATTGTAATTATTTTAACGACTTAAAAAAACATCTGATACAAACTCATAACTTTCACCTAAATAGAAATGAAATTTTTTTAAAAGGAAGGTGCACAAAATGCTTATAAAAAAACTAGTAACTATCCTATCATTAATAGGAATAACATTAACCATTACAGGATGTAATACAGATAAAGTAGAAGGATTAAAAATAGTAACTACTGTTTTCCCCTCATATGACTTCGTAAGAGCAATAACAGATAACACAGATAATATAGAATTACTTTTAAAACCAGGAACAGATTTTCACTCTTTTGACCCTACACCACAAGATATAAAAACAATTGAACAAAGCGATTTATTTATATATATAGGAACTGAAACTTGGGCTGAAACAATTCTAGAAAGTATTAACTCTAAAGATATAAAAATAATTAGACTTATGGATCATATTGAATTACACGAAGAATTAATAGTTGAAGGTATGGAACATGACCATGAAGAAGACCATGACCACGAAGAAGACCATGACCACGAAGAAGACCATGACCACG
>CAYJEL010000137.1:0-1477 GCA_964369245.1 uncultured Muribaculaceae bacterium | reverse complement strand
AGAAAAGAGTTTCAAAATTTGTATGCTATTATATTTTTAATTTATTTTATTGATTTTAATTATATTGGAATGATTTTACTTACTAGTTTATATTTTAAATTAGATAAGGAAGCTGTGAATTTATAAATGACTTTATTAAAGTTTTAATTTGTAGTATAATAGTATTTTAGAAAGTAGTTGATTATGTGTTTAAACAAGTTATGAAATATGTGTTGTTATTGGTATCGGGGATATTGTTTGCTATTACGAGTTATTATGCTTTTATATATTTGATTGTAACACCTATTGAAAATTTATATTATTATGTATTTTATTCGGAATCTTTAATTGTTAATACTATTACTGATGATGTATTTTTAATTGGAGGAATAAGTTTAGTATTGTTTTTAATTTTTAGTTTAATTATAAATTTAAGGTTTAATATTAAATTTAAGGATAAGGTAATTAATATTAATAAAATATTTAATAATTATTATTTTGTTAGTGGGGTATTTTTAATTTCTTTATTATGTTTGTTAAATCAATTTAATGTAGGTTTATTTTTATATAATAAAGTTGTTAGTTCTTATTTTTTTGAGGATAATTATGTTAATCCTGGTGATGTAGAAATTGCAATGGAAGAAAAACCTAATTTGATTCATATATATTTAGAATCATTTGAATCTGGTTTATCTAGTAAGGAAAATGGTGGTTTTTATGATGAGAGTGTTATTCCTAATTTAGAAAAGTTGGCTTTAGATAATGTTAATTTTTCGCATAATGATAAAGTAGGTGGAGCTTATGTTTTTGAAAGAAATAGTTGGACTGTTTCTGGGATGATTGGACAGACTGCTGGGGTTACTTTAAATACTGTTTTTGGTGGTGATTATACTAAGGATGGTAAGTTTATGGATAATTTAGTTACTATGGGTGATATATTATTGGATAATGGTTATAAAAATTATATGTATTTTAGTACTGATGCTTTATTTGGGGCTAGAAAAGAGTATTTTGAAACTAATGGTGATTATGAGGTATATGATTATTTTACAGCGATTGAAGATGGTGATATACTAAGTGATTATTTTAATTGGTTAGGGTTTGAAGATAAGTTATTACTTGATGTTGTTAAGGATAAAATTACTGAAGTAAGTAAAAATGATGAACCGTTTAATTTTAGTTTTTTAACTACTGATACGCATTTTCCTAATGGATATATTGATGATTCTTGTGATATTTCAAGTGAAAATCCGTATTTAAATTCTTTTAGTTGTAGTGATTTAATGATTTATGAATTAGTAGAGTGGATTAAAAGTCAAGATTTTTATGAGGATACTGTTATTGTTATTACGGGAGATCATAATAGTATGCAAATGATTGATAAGGATATGGATAATAAGTTATATAATGTTATTATTAATTCTAAAGTAGATGGTAATACTAAAAATAGGGAATTTAGTTCACTTGATTTATTTCCAACTATTTTAGCTTCAATGGG
>CAYJEL010000136.1:0-1513 GCA_964369245.1 uncultured Muribaculaceae bacterium | reverse complement strand
CATTTGAAATTTTAGTTACAGCTCATGATACAGTTACTAAACAAAGTTATACTTTAAATATAACTAGAGAAGAAAATAGTGATAATAGTTTAAATGGATTAAGTATATTAGGTGAGAGTGCTATTTGGAATAATGATTTAGGTAGATATGAAGTTACTTTAGGTAGTGAGGTTACTGCGTTTACTAAAGATGATGTAGTAGGTAATGTTTCTGATACTGCTACATTTATAGCTAGTGAGAAGAGTAATTTAGTTTATGGTAATAATGATTACAATGTTTCTGTTGAAGCACAAAATGGTGAGGTTAAGGAATATGATGTTTTAATAATTAGAAGTTTTAAAACTAATGCTTTATTATCAGAAATAAAAATAGATAATAATTTAATTGGGGAATTTGGTAGTAATACATTTAGTTATGATATAAGTGTATTATATGATGTTTCTAGTATTGAAATTTCAGCACTTACTGTAGATGCAGATGCATTTATAACTGATGGTAATTTAGGTGTTAAAAGTTTAGATGTAGGTCTTAATTCGTTTGAAATTTTAGTTACAGCTCATGATGCAGTTACTAAACAAAGTTATACTTTAAATATAACTAGAGAAGAAAATACTGATAATAGTTTAAATAATTTGAGTATCTTAGGTAATTTAGTTACTTGGAATAGTGAATTAAATTTATTTGAAGTAAGTTTATTATCTAGTGATGATTCTTTTGTTGACAGTGATGTTAATGGTGTTGTTGGTGAAGGTGCTACAATTAATGTTGGTATAGGTATGGATTTAAATTACGGTAACAATAATTATTCAGTTAGTGTAACTAGTCAAAGTGGAAGTATTGCTTACTATAATGTGATTATTAATAGACCTTATAAAATTAACTCTTTATTGGATAGTGTATTAATTGATGATGTTTTAATAAATAATTTTGATAGTAATATATTTAGTTATAATGTAAATGTTTCTAATGAAACAGATAGTATTAATTTAAGTGCTGTAGCGAGTGATGTAGATGCTTTAATTAGTGGTACAGGTGATAAAGACTTAAATGTTGGTATTAATGCGTTTGAAATAGTGGTTACTGCTCATGATGGTATTACAAAACAAAGTTATATGGTAAATATAAATAGATTGCAAAGTAGTAATAATGGAATTGATAGTTTGACTATTCTAGGTAATTTAGCTGCTTACAATGTTGATAAGGATTTATATGAAGTTACTGTCAATAGTTTAGATTTGATGTTTGATGAGACTGATATTGAAGTTGTTACAGCTGATTTAAATGCTTCTGTTGATGTTGGTTTAGGAATGAATCTTGATTATGGAATAAATAATTATGATATAACTGTTTCAGCTCAAGATGGAAGTGAAGTAATATATAATATAAATATTACTAGACCATATAAAGTAAATGCTTTGTTATCAGAAATTAAAATAGATAATAATTTAATAACTGATTTTGATAGTAATACATTTAGTTATGATGTAAGTGTATTATATGATGTTTCTAGTGT
>CAYJEL010000135.1:174-1543 GCA_964369245.1 uncultured Muribaculaceae bacterium | reverse complement strand
AAACACAAGATGTTACAAACTTTGAAGAATTCGAATTAATTGAAAATGAAGAAAACTTAGTTAAAAGAGCCCCAGTTGTAACAATTATGGGACACGTTGATCATGGTAAAACAACTTTACTTGATTCAATCAGAAGAGCTAATGTTGTTTCAACAGAAGCAGGTGGAATTACTCAAGCTATATCAGCATACCAAGTTAAAGTAAAAGATTCACATATAACTTTTATTGATACTCCAGGACATGCAGCATTCACAGAAATGAGAGCTAGAGGAGCAAGTATTACAGATATAGTAATTATAATAATTGCAGCTGATGATGGTATTATGCCACAAACAGAAGAAGTTATAGATCATGCTAAAGCAGCTGGAGTTCCAATTATGGTAGCAATCAATAAAATTGATAAACCAGATGCTAATCCAGATAGAGTTTTAACACAACTAATCGAACATGGATTAACTCCTGAAGCATGGGGTGGAGATGTAATAGTTACAAACGTATCTGCTCAAAATGGAACAGGAATAGATGAACTTTTAGATAATATTTTATTAGTTTCAGAAATGAATAACTACCAAGCTAATCCAAATAGATATGCTATGGGAACAGTAATTGAATCAAGATTAGATAAACATCTAGGACCAATTGTTACAGTACTTGTTCAAAATGGAACACTAAGATTAGGAGATCCAATAGTAGTAGGAACAGCATTTGGAAAAATAAGAACTTTAAAAAGTGATTTAAAAGAAGATTTAACTGAAACAATCCTCTCACAACCAGTTGAGATTACAGGAGTAAATGAAGTTCCTAAAGCTGGAGATAGATTCATGGCTTTTGAAACAGAAAAACAAGCAAGAAGTATTGGTGAACAAAGAAAATCACAAAGTAGAATAAATGAAAATAAAACAGCAGCAGTAACTTTAGATGATCTATTTGCAAAAATTCAAGACGGTAGAAAAGAAATAAGTGTTTTAATTAAAGCAGATGTTAATGGTAGTAGCGAAGCTATTAAAAATTCATTAGAGAAAATCGAAGTTGACGGTGTTAAAATAAAAGTTATTAGAAGTGGTGTTGGAGCAATAAAAGAATCAGATATCGTTTTAGCTAAAGCTTCAAATGCAATACTAGTAGCATTTAACATTAGACCTAACAATACAATTAAAGATTATGCTAAAGACCAAGGTGTTGAAATTAGAACTTATAATATTATATATAAAGTTGTAGAAGAAATAGAAGCAGCAATGAAAGGAATGCTAGACCCAGTATATGAAGAAAAAATACTAGGAACAGCAGAAGTAAGACAATTATTTAAATTTTCTAAAGTTGGAATAATTGCTGGTTCATACATAACAGATGGTATTATTAAAAGAGATTC
>CAYJEL010000135.1:0-164 GCA_964369245.1 uncultured Muribaculaceae bacterium | reverse complement strand
ATATTTGATGGTAGTGTAAACTCAATTCAAAGAGAAAAAGACACAGTTAAAGAAGTTAAAAAAGGTTTAGAATGTGGAATTACAATTGAAAAATATAGTGATTTAAAAGAAAAAGATATCATTGAAGCATATGAAATGGTTTTAGTAAAATAAAATCATTTTTT
>CAYJEL010000134.1:0-1551 GCA_964369245.1 uncultured Muribaculaceae bacterium | reverse complement strand
CTTTTATAGTTGGAGATCCTGTTGCACCTGAAATAGAGAATCCAGCAACAGGAGACAATATTATAATATATGTTTCTATGATGGTAATGTCGATAGTTGGTTTTGTAGGATTTTCAAAGTTTAAAAATAAAAAGATTTAAGTGAATGCTTAAATTTTTTTAATATTGAGGTGAATGTGTGAAAAAAGAAGAAATGTGGAATATCTATAAGAAAATTAATAATGGTGTTAGTAATTATTTAACTAGTAGTTTTGATGATGATTTAATTGAGTTAATAATTAGCGGTAAAAAAACTGCTACTTCTAGTTTATTTTTATCATATGATTTAGATAAACTTCCTAAAGTTGGAGATTATAATATTATTGTAAATGAAAAAAAAGAAGCTAAATGTATAATCAAAATAGTTAATGTTTATAAGAGTCGTTTTAATGAAGTATCTATTAGTCATGCTTTTAAAGAGGGAGAAGGTAATCGTTCTTTAGAGTATTGGCAAGAGGTTCATAAAGTTTTTTTTGAAGAAGAATTAAAAAAAATTGGTAAAACATTTAATTCTGATATAATTGTTTTATGTGAAGAATTTGAATTAGTATATTTTTAAATTTTAATATTTTTTTTCTTGTATATTTTTGTAATTAAATATATAATTTATTTAAGAGGTGGTTATGATGAAATATGTTTGTAAAATTGCTACTATTAAGGATATGGAAGATAAATGGGATTATGAAATAAATAATCATCCTGGTAATAATAATTGGTGTATTTGGAAAGAAGAAAATATATCTAATTTTAAAAATAATAAATCTTTGGTATATTATGGATTACTTGGGGATGAGATAATTTGTGAGGCTACAGCTTTGATTGATAAATCAGCTTATGTTAATAGTGATGGTCTAATTGATAGAACTTCTGCTTATTTAACTGGGTTTAGAACTTCTGGTGAATATGAGAATAAAGGTTACTTTTCAAGATTATATAAATATATGGAAAGTGATTTAATAAGTAGGGGTTATAAATATTTAACTTTGGGTGTTGAGGCTTGTGAGGTCAGAAATATGATGATTTATTTTAAGTATGGTTTTATAAATTATATTAAATCTGAAAGGGAAAACTATCCTGATGGTAAAAGTATTTTAGTAAATTTTTATAAGAAAAATATAGGAGATGAAAAATGGTAGAGGTTTTAAAAAAAGAAGATATTAAATTATATAAATATTTGATAGATGAATCTTTTGATGGAAGTAATGATATTTCTTTTTATGAAAGGTATCAAGAAAATAGTAATTATATTATATTTGTCTTGAAAAAAGATAATAAGATAGTTGGTAGTTTAACTGCTTATAAATTAGATTTATTTACTTTTTCATTTCAACCAGTAATTGAGATATTTAATGTTTGTGTTTTGAAAGAATATCGTAAGCAAAATGTGGGTAAATTATTATTTGAGGAAGTGATAGGATATGCTAAAAGTAATGGTTTTAAATCGATGTGTTTAACTTGTTTAGATACGGCTATAGCTGCTCATAAACTTTATGAGAGTGTAGGAATGAAGAGA
>CAYJEL010000133.1:0-1599 GCA_964369245.1 uncultured Muribaculaceae bacterium | reverse complement strand
ATTGCATCTGGTACTTCATTTGCTTTACCAGTTCCAATACCTACGCGACCTTTACGATCACCTACAGCTACTGTAGCAGAAAAACGGAAACGACGACCACCTTTTGAAACTTTAGTTACACGCCCGATATGAATAATTTCTTCATCGAACATTTTTGGACGTGGTTCTCTTCTAGTTCTTTCCATGATTTCCTCCTTAAAATTCTAGTCCGTTTTCACGTGCAGCTTCAGCTAAAGCTTTTACACGACCATGATAAAGGTATCCACCTCTATCGAAAACGACTTTATTAATTTTTTGTTCTTTAGCACGTTTAGCTAATAATTGACCAACCAATTTAGCAGCTTCAACGTTTGAACCATTTTCTATTTTCAAATCTTTATCAATTGATGAAGCACTTACTAAAGTAGTACCAGCTGCATCATCAATAATTTGAGCAAAAATATTACTATTACTTCTAAACACATTTAAACGTGGAACTGAAGTTGTACCAACAACTTTATTACGTACACGAGCGTGTCTAGCTTGACGAGCAACATTACGTGATTCTTTTTTAATCATAAAACGTCTCCTTTACTTTATTTATTAAGCAGCTTTTTTACCAACTTTACGTATAATTTGTTCAGTGCTATAACGAATACCTTTACCTTTATATGGTTCTGGTTTTCTTATTTTACGAACATTAGCTGCGAACTCACCAACTGCTTGTTTATCAATTCCTCTTACAAATAACTCTGTATTTGAAGGTGCTTCTAAATTAAGACCTTCTGGAATTTCAACAATAACTGGATGAGAATATCCAGCAGTTACAGTTAATTGTTTACCACTTACTGAAAAACGGTACCCAACACCAACTGCTTCTAATTTTTTTTCATAA
This sequence comes from uncultured Muribaculaceae bacterium, assembly GCA_964369245.1. GTDB lineage: Bacteria > Bacillota_I > Bacilli_A > RF39 > UBA660 > Faecisoma. The sequence continues at coordinate 725 of CAYJEL010000133.1, read as the reverse complement.
CCTTCTGTTACACCGATAATCATGTTTCTAATATTTGCATTTGCTGTTCCATGAAAATTTTTAAAATTATCATTTCTTCTAGTTGTTTCAACAGTATTATCTTTTACAGTTACAGTAATGTTTTTGTTAACTTCAGTAGAAAGTTCACCTTTAGGTCCGCTAACTTTTACAACATTACCTTCAACTGTTACTGTAACAGATGATGGAATTTCTAATATTCTATTGCCAATACGACTCATAGTATCTTCCTTTCTACCAAATGTAAGCTAAAACTTCTCCACCTAAGCTTGAGTTTTTAGCTTCTTTACCTGTCATAATTCCTTTTGAAGTAGACACGATAGCAATACCTAATCCGTTTAAAACTTTAGGCATATCTGCTGCTTTCGCATATACTCTAAGACCAGGTTTAGAGATTCTTTTTAATCCCGTGATTACACGTTCTTTATTACTGTATTTTAAACTTAATACAATAACATCACAAACGTCAGATTTTTTGATTTTATAATCGCTAACGTAACCTTCATCTTTTAAAATTCTAGCTATTTCAACTTTAACTTTTGATGTTGGTACTTCAACTTCTTTATGACGCATGATATTAGCATTACGTATTCTTGTAAGCATATCTGCGATTGGATCGTTTACCATATAATCCTCCTTCTAAATTCTATTTGAATTCTTACCAGCTTGATTTCTTAACCCCTGGTATTTGTCCTTTATAAGCTAAT
>CAYJEL010000132.1:0-1625 GCA_964369245.1 uncultured Muribaculaceae bacterium | reverse complement strand
AAAAATAAAGATGCTGCATTTACTTTATCACTACCAATTAACATAAACATAAATATTGTAGTTACAAGTAAACTAGTTTTTAAAAATTTATTCATAATATTCCTCCTATGCTTATTATACATCTATAATTAAATTTATACAATAAAATTTTAATTAAAATAAAAACTATATTTTATTTATAGTTTATTAATATTTTTAATGTTTAAAACATTATATATCATATTTTCTTTTTAATTTGTCTTTAATTAAAACTTCCATATTATTTAAAATATATTTAATTATGTCATATTCAGTATCTTTCATACTAACACTATTAGTATCAAATAAATTTACTTCATAATCATTAGTTTTAAATAAATTAATAGTATTTTTTAAAGAATTATTATACTCATTAACATTATCCTCATTTAAAAAACCTCTTTTTTCTAACGATAAATTAGATATATAATCTCTTTTTAAAGAAGTTAAAGTATCACAATAAGTAGCAATAACTAAATCAATTTTTTCTTTAATCATTGGGATATACTTATCATAATAATCACTTACTTCCAATTCACTAATACCACCTTTTAAACTTAATCTATCAATCCAAATACATCTATCAAATAATGATCTATCAATTAGTATAATGTCATAACCATTATTAATAGCCTCATCAAGTTGAATATTAACATATTTAGGTATTTCTGTATTAACAACATTTTTATATTCATTTAAAAGTTTGGGTTTAATATTATTTTTATAAAATAAAGAAGTTGTAAATTCTTCTAATACCTTTACTTTAAAACCTGCTTTTTTAAAAAAATCTTCAATATTATTAATAATAGATGTTTTACCAGTTCTAGGTGTACCTGTAAATTCAATTACATAAGGTTTATTATCTAAACAATTCAACATATTCTTAATTTGATATTTTTTACAATTAATATAAAGTAATTTGTTATAATTATCTTCATCTAAATATTTTAAAGCAATATCTTTTTTATCATTAAAAACTCTATCTACAACATCTTTTAACCTATTAAATATTTCATGACTTTCATTTTTACAAATCTCATTACAAAGTGTTGTATAATACCATTTTTGTTGTTCATAACCTCTATTAAAATTATCAAAAGTAAAATTTTCATCACTATTTATTAATAATTCTAAATCTTCTAAATTATTTATTTTATCGGCTACTACTACTGCTTTATGTCTTAAATCTAGTTTAGAAGATTCATTTATAGTATGTAATTTTCTATCTTCCCATGATTTTGTTTTATCAGGTTCACTAGCTCCATATACTAAAGATGCTACATCTTCACCAAACTCTTTTTTTATATCTTCTATTGTATATTTTGTATCTTCAACAACATCGTGTAAATACCCTGCTGCAATAACATTTTCATCAAAACCGAATTTTTCTAAAATACAAGCTACATTAATTGGATACATTATCATAGGTTTTTCCTTATCTGATTTTCTAACTTGTCCCTGATGAGCCTTAATTGCAAATTCTTTTGCTTTTATTTTAATATCCATACACTCACTTCCTTGTTTTCATTATAACATCTATATAGGAAATATATTGTCTATTTAATTATTTTAATTCTGCTTATTTCAAAATGCCTAAAATCCTGTTT
>CAYJEL010000131.1:0-1626 GCA_964369245.1 uncultured Muribaculaceae bacterium | reverse complement strand
ACCCAAAACATTTTAACAATATCCGTTTCTTGCCACCCTAACTTCTCAAAATGATGATGTAAAGGTGTCATTAAAAATAATTTCTTTCTTCTAAATCTTAAAGATAAATATTGTAATATACAAACTAAAGTTTCAACAATAAATACCCCAGAAATTACAATAAAAGTTAATTCATGTTCACTTATGATAGCAACAGTTGCTAAAGTTGCACCTAAAGCTAAAGAACCAGTATCCCCCATAAATATCCTAGCTGGATGTGAATTAAAGAATAAAAACGCTATTAACCCTCCAACTAAAATAAAACAAAATATACCTATATCTTCATGCCCAGCTAAACTTTCACTAGCAAACGTTATCATACCTAATGCCATAAATGCAATAGCAGCAAGTCCAGCAGCTAAACCATCTAAACCATCAGTAATATTAACAGCATTACTACTAGCAACAACCATAAATAATATAAATAAAGCAAAGAACCAGCCTAAATTAAATTCAATACCTAAAGTATCAAATGATAATATTGTATCACGACCACTACTCATAAATATTATAAAAAATACACTGACAATTAAAATCTGACCAATTAATTTTTGAATAGCTGTTAAACCTATATTATTCTTTCTTTTAATTATCAAATAATCATCTATAAAACCAAGTAATCCATGAGATAAAAATACAAATAATATTAAAAATAAATTATGCGTAAATTCCAACTTATCAAATAACAATAAAATTATTATTGTAAGAACCGTTGGTATTATAAATAATAATCCCCCCATAGTTGGAGTTCCCTGTTTTTTCTTATGTTCATCAACAAACACACTTACTGTTTGTTTTATATTTAATTTTTTTAAAATCGGTATCATTATTAAGCCGGCTATAATTGTTAACATAAATCCAATCATAAATACTGATATAGCTTTTGCTAATACTAACACTTTATCATCTCCTATATATATTTTAAAACTATTTCTTTATCATCAAAATGTGTTTTTACTCCGTTGATAAGTTGATAATCTTCATGTCCCTTACCAAGCACTAATAGTATATCATTATTACCTAGTAATTGTATACCTTTTTTTATAGCATTTTCGCGATTCTCAATTATTTCATAATTACTACATTCAAGTTCACATACTATATCATCTAGTATATCACTAGGTTTTTCATGTCTAGGATTATCAGAAGTAAATATAACATAATCACTATTAGTAACAGCTATCTCACCAATCATACTTCTTTTAACCTTATCCCTATTTCCACCACAACCGATTAAAGTAAATACTTTGTTAAATGACATTTCTTTTACTGTATTTAATATATTACTTAAAGCATCAGGTGTATGAGCATAATCAATAACAATTACATTATCTTCATATAAAACTTGTTCAAAACGTCCTTTAGGAGCATTAATAAAATTAACAACACTATCATCAAGCCCCAACTCTTCTAAAACAGCAATAACAACACTCATATTATATAAATTATGTTTCCCAATTAAATTAATATTATAACTTTTTTCATTTAATTTAAATTTAGTACAATTTTTATCAATTAAAACAGTATTTATTTTATAATTACAATCTGAAAAACCATATGTTATACTATTTTCTCTAATAAAATAAT
>CAYJEL010000130.1:0-1679 GCA_964369245.1 uncultured Muribaculaceae bacterium | reverse complement strand
GAATTAGCTCAAAAAATAAAAATGCCAGTTGAAAAAATAAGAGAAATTCAAAAAATATCTCAAGAACCAGTAAGTTTAGAAACATCAATTGGTGAAGAAGACGACTCACACTTAGTTGATTTTATAAAAGATGAACACAATATGAGTCCAGAAGACTTTACAACTAACGAATTACTAAAAGATGAAATAAGCGAAATTTTAGAAACTTTAACAGAAAGAGAAGAAAAAGTAATTAAACTAAGATTTGGACTTGAAGATGGAAAAGCTAGAACTTTAGAAGAAGTAGGGCAAATGTTCGGAGTAACAAGAGAAAGAATTAGACAAATTGAAGCCAAAGCTTTAAGAAAACTAAGACACCCATCACGTTCTAAAAAATTAAAAGACTACTTAGAAGAATGATAATAATCATTTTTTTTATTATAAATTGCATATAAAATAATTAAAAAAACCATATTTTGACAAAAATCAATTTATAATGTAAAATATAAATGCAAAAACGAAGGAGTAGTGTATGAAAGACAAACATTTAATGGAAAGTTTAATTGGATTATTTACAATTGATAAAGGCGAAATTAAACTACTTTTAATAAAAAAGAAAACAGAACCATATAAAGGTTATTGGATGCTACCAGGTAGTATGTTAAAATCAAACGAAACATTAGAAGATAATATTACAGAAATAATAGTTGAAGAATTAAAAATGAAAAATGTATTATTAGAGCAATGCCATACATTTAGTGATTTAAATAGAACAAATGATAATAGAATCATAGCTACTTCATTTATTGGTATGATCGACACAATAACACTTACTTATAAATGCGAAGAAATAAAAAACTATGAATATTCTTGGTTTGAAATAAACAAAATACCAAAAACAGCTTTCGATCACGATATAGTAATCAATAAATTGATAGAAAATTTAAAACAACAATTAAGTAAAAGTACAATCTTAAAAAAATTCTTTCCAAGTGATTTTACTATGCCAGAATTACAATACATTTATGAATTTTCAAAAGAAAAAACAATTGATAGAAGAAATTTTAGAAAAAAACTAATAAATCTAGGATACGTTGTTGATACAGGAGAAGTTAACGATACATCATCAGGTAGACCAGCAAAATTATATAGATTTAATGAAGAAGCAGAGGACTTAAATATCTTTTGATAAAATTAAATAATAAAGGATGGGGATTAAGATCCATGCTAGTATTTCTTTTATTTTTATTTTTCTTAGGATTTATAGTTTATTCATTAATTATAAAATTAAACAATATTTTAGACACAAACGTTAAAACTAAAAGCAACTATTTTAATAACAATAATATAGCCTTAACTTTCGAAAGTTTAGAAAATAAATTAAGAAAAGCAGCAACTAAATACCAAACAACAGATTTAATAATAACTTCAAATACATTAATAGAAAATAACTTATTAGATAATTTAAATGATGTAACTGACAATACTCCATGTACAGGTTATGTTGATAACAAAACTAAAACCCCTTTTGTAAGCTGCACCCATTACCAAACAATAGGGTATAAAGAATAAGTATAGAAATATACTTTTTTTAGTGTTAAATAAAAATAAAATATATCCTAAAAAATGTATTGACTTTTATTCGTAAAAATGATATATTATTAAGGAATTTAATTGGATGTGCTGACAAGGCAGTCCTA
>CAYJEL010000129.1:0-1691 GCA_964369245.1 uncultured Muribaculaceae bacterium | reverse complement strand
AATCAATAAAATAAATTAAAAATATAATAGCATACAAATTTTGAAACTCTTTTCTTAAAACTAAATGATTATACTTAAAAATTAATCGAACTAATAAAAAAACTGATATAAAATTAATAATTAACGTAATCAAATTAATCTCCCCAAAAATAATCCTAAAAAAAGATAAAACTAATAAAAAAAACATAACATAATGACTATCATTATTATTATATAAAATCTTTTCCTTTTTAAAAATTAAAGAAATTAAAAAATTAAATAACAACAATCCTAAAATAATTAAAATTCTATCAGCTAATAAAAATACTCCTTCATCATTATTAAAATTAAGAATAACAGAACTTATACCAATATAAATAAAATAAACCATTAAACTATTATAAAATAATAAATATATTAAATTATTTATTTTAACCTTAGTTTTAAAATACATATTTCTAATAAAATAACTACTTATAAATAATGAAAATAAAATCATATCAATCCCATTAAAACTACTTCCAGAACCATAAATATTACGTAAATAAAAATACAATACAAATACCAAAAAAGTTAAAAAATAACCACAATAATTTAACACCTTAGACATACCATCACCTTAAATTCATTATACAACAAAAAAAGACTTAAATAAAGTCTTAATTAGCTTTGTGAAATTTTTCCATATACTCATCATAAGACATATATTTATCTCGATAAGTACCATCTTCTTTAATTTCAATCAAACGATTACAAGTAGTATCAATTAACTGTTGATCGAAAGTTGCAATTATAAAAGAAGAATTAAACTTTTCTAAACCATTGTTTAAAGAAGTAATAGATTCAATATCCAAATGATTAGTAGGTTCATCCATTAATAAAAAATTACTTTTTTCTAACATAATTTTAGATAAAACACAACGAACCTTTTCTCCTCCTGATAACACAGAAACTTGTTTTAAAGTTTCATCACCAGAGAATAACATTCTTCCTAAAAATCCCCTAACAAAAGATTCATCTTTATTATCAGAATATTCTCTTAACCATTCAACCATATTTAAACCATCTTCAAATAACTTCTCATGATTTTTAGAAAAATAACTTAAATTAGTATTACTACCATATTTAACACTACCAGTATCAGGTTCTAATTCCTTAGCAATAATCTTAAATAAAATAGTTTTAGCTACCTCATTTTGACCAATTAAAGCTATTTTATCCCCCTTATTAACATTTAAATTAAAGTTTTTTAATATAACCTTACCATCAACCTCATAATTAATATCACTTAAAGTTAATATTTCAGTACCTACTGCTCTATCAAATTCAAAATTAACAAAAGGATACTTACGACTACTAGGTTTAATATCATCTAAAACAATTTTATCCAAAGATTTTTTACGTGAAGTAGCTTGCTTAGATTTAGATGCATTAGCCGAAAACCTAGCAATGAAATCTTGCAATTCCTTAATCTTTTCTTCTTTTCTTTTATTAGAATCTTTCATTTGTTTTTGAATCAATTCAGAAGACTCATACCAAAAATCATAATTACCCACAAATAAAGTAATTTTACTATAATCAATATCAACAATATGAGTACATACCTTATTTAAAAAGTGACGATCATGTGATACAACAATTACAGTATTTTTAAACTCAATTAAAAATTCCTCTAACCAATTTTTACTTTCCATATCTAAACCATTAGTAGG
>CAYJEL010000128.1:0-1711 GCA_964369245.1 uncultured Muribaculaceae bacterium | reverse complement strand
GAAGAGATTCGAACTCCTGACCGCTGCCTTAGAAGGGCATTGCTCTATCCAACTGAGCTACTGAGACGAGATACATATAGATTATATAATATATTTGTATCTTACGCAATAGTTTTTTTAATTTTTTTTAAATTTAAGCAACATTTTTATCATTTAAAACAAATTTCTTTTGAAAACCATCATTATTTAACTTCATACTTTGATCATCTATACTATTTTGATAATCATTATTACATTTATTTATTAATGAATATAAATCCATAATTTCTTGTTCATTGTATTCTCTTTCAGTCATAAACGACATAAATACATCATCAACAGACTTTCCAGTTCCTAACAATTCTTTAATTTTATTTTCAACTTCATTTTCTTGCATTAAATAATCATCAGCACTATTTTCTACAGCCTCATTATTTATAGCTTCTTCATTAGAAACTTCACTATTATTAGAATAACTTTGTTCTTCTACTTTATAAATAACATAATTATTATCTTTAGTATCTACCTTAACAACTTCATCCTCTAATCCTTCACCTTTAACAATGTAAATATTTTCATCAACTGAAACTTCTACAGACTTACCTGGAAAATTACTTTCAACAAAAACCTTCTTTTTATTTTGTTCATCAGTTATTTTTTCAGTATTAACTTCCCTAGAATCAGTTAAAGGAACATCAATAAATGTTTTTTCTAAAGCTGCAAACATCTCTTCAACATTAAGTTCACCATCAGCTCCACTAACAAAATGTTTTTGAATCTCATTAAAAATATCATCAGCTTTATAATTAGTCATATTTTGCAATATTTTATTAGTACCATCACTTAATTTAATTTTAATATATGATTTACCATCATTTACAAAATCAGTAACTGATTCTAAATTCAACTTAGCTTTCATCTCTTCTTTTACTTCTTCTTTAACATCAGATAAAGAAACCTCAAAACCTTTACTAGCTACATACTTTTTAAAATAATCCTCACCCTTAAAAAATGAATTCTTTAATTCTTTATGAGCTAAAGCAACATTATCAGATGAAACTAAAAAATTAGTTAAATCTTTTAAAACACTAACATCAATATCATAAACTATCTCAGCTCTTTTTAATAATTCTTTTATTCTACTTATAGTTACATACTTACAAACTATATCACTCACAACCATCACCCTATCATTAATAATACCACAAATTAACTATTTTTACAATTCAAATATTCATTTGCTTTAATAGCCGCAATTGCCCCATCACTAGCAGCTGTAATTAATTGTCTAATTTCTTTGGTTCTAACATCTCCCGCAACAAACACATTACTAACATTAGTTTTACAATCTTCTGAAGCTATTATATAACCATACTCATTTAATTGAACTAAAGAAGAAAATAAAGAAGTATCTGGAATTTGACCAACTGCTATAAAAATACCATCTAATTTAATAGTTTTATCCCCTACTAAAATACTTTCTAACTTATCTTCACCATTAATTTCATTAACTACAGAATTATATAAAATTGAAACATTTTCACCTAAACTATCAATCAAACTCTTTTCAGCTTTAAACGAAGAGCCTCGATGAATTAAATAAACCTTACTAGCAATCTTAGATAAATAATTAGCATCCTCTAAAGCAGTATTCCCACCACCTACAACAGCAACGACTTTATCTTTATAAAAATTACCATCACAAAATCCACAATAACTAACACCTTTACCA
>CAYJEL010000127.1:0-1771 GCA_964369245.1 uncultured Muribaculaceae bacterium | reverse complement strand
TCAAAAATCAAGTATTAATTAACAAAAAAACAAGACATAAAATCTTGTTTAAAACATTTATTCTATCCATAAAACTGCTCGAGTACTAAAATTAATATCAGGTCCTCCATCATCATTAAGGAATCCAAATATACCAGTACTTTCACCAACACGATAGTAACCACCGCGAAGGAACCAAGAATGACTAGAACTAACAAAATATGCATAACTAGAATCCCATTTTATTACTTCTTTAGTAGCATCACCATACTTTCCTCTTGCATATGCATTTGAATCTGTAACAGTAATACCATTTGTATATGTATCAAAATATTTATAATTAGAAGTAACATTGAAAAACGTATTGGTAAATCCACTTAAAACAACAAAATTATTATTGCTACCCATTACGTAGTCCCATGAACCACCACTAACATCATATATTCCAGTTATATTTCCTGTTGTAGATTGATTATTATTAGCTACATAATTTCCACCACCTGTCAAATATGAAACATCAGTGTTAGGTGTAATTTTAGAACAATTGTCATCACTACATGTTCCAAATTTTGAATATGACAAATACGCCATAGCTCCCCATTCCATATTTTTCATCAAATGGCTATCTATATTAGTTAAATTATATTTTGTTTCAAAAGAATCAATTGTAGTAAAAAACTGTGATATAGTTTGACTCCTTTGAGATGATATATTAGGTAAAATTGTTGAATTAGGAGTTAATTCAAACTTACCTACCCAAAATCCATTTAACTGAGTAATTGTTCCATCACCATTATCATATGAAAACGCTGGATGTGTATAATACTCTCCCATTGTAGGCTCTTTTGACATTTCTGTACCTGATGATGTAAATTTTATCTGAATCCCACCTTGTGAATTAATTGCTGCAACATCTGATACATCAGAACTATTTGCATCTGTATCAAATATTTGATATTCATATCTTGGTATCCATACATAATATGCAGCTATATCAGATAATGTAATAGTGCTACCTACTGCAATCTCACTTGTAGCATCATTTTTTAATATTACTGCATTAGCCCATAATTTAGATTCATAGTTATACCATTCATCACTATAAATATCTGCTACAGTAACAGTTCCATTATCTGATATAATAACTGGTATTAATCCTGCATTTACTACTGGATCATTACCATTTAAAGTTAAATCTTTATATTGTGATTTTGGTGCACAATCCAAAGGATTTTCCATTTTTTCTACTTTTAGTGTGGATTCTCCTTCTACTGAACTATAACATTTTCCATCGATATATGTAGCAAACATTATTTTACCACTACTATCTATTTTTAATGTTCCATATTCTGGTTTTTTATTTGTTGTTTCTAATAAACTATATAGTTCTTCTATTCCATCAAATTTATCACTCAAACTATCATTTAATATACTACTAGCATACAAAGTTTGAGCTCCAGAATATAATATTTCAGCTTGTGACATATTAGCTGAATTTCTAGAATCTTCTATAACATTTAAAATTATTGGCGTAGCAATTAAGGCTACTATCGCTAAAATAATAATTACCGCTAATAACTCAATTAAAGTAAAACCATTATTTAAATTTTTCATATAAATACACTCCTATTCTAAATTCTATTTTAACACAAACATCAACAAAAAAACAAGACATAAAATCTTGTTTAAAACCATACTGCAAATAATATTGATCCTGCTGCAAGTAACAAACCTACAACCCAAAACATTTTAACAATATCCGTTTCTTGCCACCCTAACTTCTCAAAATGAT
>CAYJEL010000126.1:0-1878 GCA_964369245.1 uncultured Muribaculaceae bacterium | reverse complement strand
TAGATAAATATAAAGGCAAAAATTAATTTGTCTTTTTTTATTGAAAAATATTAATAATAATGTTAAAATTACAGTAGAAAGTAGGAAAACTAATATGAATAATAGAAGATATAGAAGAAATCCAGCAACATTAAAACAACTAGGTGCATCATTTATATTTATGGCAGTAATGACATTAATATTTACAGCTATAGAAATTATACCTGTGTACATTAATAGAAATACCTATAAAGAACAAATAGAAGCCCAAAATGTATCAGTTATTTTAAGAGAAGGCTATAAAGAAGATATATATGTTCTACAATATTACTATGAAATTGATAATGAAATATATATATGTGAATCTACAGACCAAATAGATTATGATTCATATCAAACAAAGAAAACTGTATATTACGAAACAGATAACCCAAAAAACTGTATAATTGAAACAAAATTAGAAATAGAGTGGCATTTAAACTTTCTAGGACTATTTGGATTATTTATATTAGGTACAGGAATTTATATGATTAATGCAAAAAAAGAGAAAACTATATAAAACGAACATTTTTTCGTATTCATCTTGACAATGATTAACTATTGTTTTATAATGAAATTGTAGGAATTATTTTAGGAGGATATATGACAAAAAATAATGATAAAACTTTAGAACAAGTATTACTAGATATTGAAAAACAATTTGGTAAAGGTTCAGTAATGAAATTAGGGGATAACAAAACTATGGAAATTGATGTGGTATCATCAGGGTCAGTAATGATAGATGTAGCACTAGGTATAGGTGGATTTCCTAAGGGAAGAATAGTAGAGATATATGGTCCAGAATCAAGTGGTAAAACAACTTTAGCACTACATACTATAGCTGAAGCTCAAAAAATAGGTGGTAGAGTAGCTTTTATTGATGCAGAAAACTCATTAGACCCACAATATGCTAAAAAACTAGGAGTTAACATTGATGAACTAATTTTATCTCAACCAGATAATGGAGAACAAGCTTTAGAAATCTGTGAGGCATTAGTAAGAAGTGGAGCAATTTCAGTAGTAGTAATAGACTCAGTAGCAGCACTTGTCCCACAAGCAGAAATAGAAGGTGAAATGGGCGATTCACACATTGGATTACAAGCTAGATTAATGTCACAAGCTTTAAGAAAACTAGCTGGTGTAATTAATAAAACAAATACTATAGCTATATTTATAAACCAATTAAGAGAAAAAGTAGGGGTTATGTTTGGAAACCCTGAAGTAACACCTGGAGGAAGAGCTTTAAAATTTTACTCATCAGTTAGAATAGATATAAGAAGATCAGAACAAATAAAAATTGGTACAGATATAGTTGGAAATAAAACAACAGTTAAAGTGGTGAAAAATAAAATGGCTCCACCATTTAAAAACTGTTCAGTTGATATAATGTATGGAGAAGGAATATCAAAAGAAGGCGAACTAATTGATTTAGCCAGTGATTTAAATATAATAGATAAATCAGGTGCTTGGTATGCTTATAAAGGAGAAAAAATAGGTCAAGGAAAAGAAAATGTTAAAGAATATTTGAAGAAAAATAAAAATATTTTTAATGAAATTGATATAAAAGTACGAGAACATTATAATATAAATAATAAAAAAAATGAAACAGAAAAAAAAGAAAAATAATCACATGATTATTTTTTTTTATAAAAAAACCTATTACAAATATAATAGGCATTAAATCAAATTTGGTGACCAGTACGGGATTCGAACCCGTGAATGCTGCCGTGAAAGGGCAGTGTGTTAAGCCACTTCACCAACTGGCCGATAAAAAAAAGACAAGTTTTTGTCTTTGCACTTCAATCTGGTGACCAGTACGGGATTCGAACCCGTGAATGCTGCCGTGAAAGGGCAGTGTGT
>CAYJEL010000125.1:0-1895 GCA_964369245.1 uncultured Muribaculaceae bacterium | reverse complement strand
GTATATCCCAATGATTAAAGAAAAAATTGATTTAGTTATTGCTACTTATTGTGATTCTTTAATTTCTTTAAAAAGAGATTATATAGCTAATTTAACTTTAGAAAAAAGAGGTTTTTTAAATGAAAATAATGTTGATGAGTATAATAATTCTTTAAAAAATACTATTAATTTATTTAAAAATAATGATTATGAAGTAAATTTATTTGATACTAATTGTGTTAGTATGAAAGATACTGAATATGATATAATTAAATCTATTTTAAATAATATGGAAGTTTTAATTAAAAATAAATTGAAGAAAAAGTATAAAATATAATACTTTTTTTATTTAAAAAGATATTTATATGAGAAAAAAATAGCTTTACATGATTATTATATAAAAAGATGTTTGGTTCTAGAATATTGATATAATATGTGTTAGAATTAAATTATGATGTTTTTAGAATGAATAGTTACTATAGGAGGGACAATGAAAATATTAATATATGGTGATTCGAACACCTGGGGCGATAATTTTTATACTAAGGAAAGAATAGAAGATGATAAGCAATGGCCTAATATGCTTCAAAAAAAATTGGATTGTATTGTGTATCAGGAAGGATTACCAGGGAGAATAGCTGGTGATTATGAGGTGAAAAAATATAAGAATGGTAAAGATAGTTTTATATCGACATTTAAAACTAAGGCACCACTGGACATAGTTATAATATCTTTAGGTACTAATGATCTACAAATTAAATATAATAGAACTTTAGAAGAATTATATGATGATTTAATGTGGTATAAAAATGAAATAGGTAGTATATTCAATGATGAAGATGATTGTAAGAAGTTTTTGAATAATAAGTTACCTAAGTTATTTTATATTTTACCTGTAAACTTTGATTATGAGGGTGAGGCGAAAAATATTTTTGATAATTCTAGGGAGAGTATTAGAAAAAAATTACAATTGAAAATGAAAGATGAAAATGTAATAATTTTAGAAAATGCTAATTTATTTGATGATGGAATTCATTTAAGTTATTTAGGACATCAACAAATGTTTGAAACTGTATATGAGGTGATTTACAATGATAGATTTAAAAGAAATAAGACTTCATAGTATTGAAAAAATAATTGGAAAAGAAAATATAGATATGAGTAAACCAAATATTTTTGTAGCTAATCATTCTTGTTTAATGGATATTTTTTATGTTAAAGCTACATTAGAAGAAGAAAATCTTATTACAGCTATAAGTTCTAGACTGATGTATAAAAATGAAGTAGAAAGAAAAAGGTTAATACATGAATTATTAAATCCTATGCCGATAGAAGTACATGCTGGAAAAGAATATTCTAAGTTTTGTTTAGAACAGTTAACAGAAATAATAAAAGATAATTTAAGTATTAATATTTTTTCTGAGGGAGCATATTTACCTCAAAATAATCAAATTTATAAACCGAGAACAGGTGTATCAAGAATACTTTATGAGGCGATGAAATTAGGTATTGATGTTAATCTTATCCCAATAGCTTTAAATATAGTATCTGATAATTTAGATTTAGATAATTATAGTAATTTAGATGACAAAGTTGAAATTACTTTTTTAGAACCAGTTGATTATTTAGAATCATTATCTAAATTTCATGATTCCTTGGATAAGAAATTTCTTCATCAGCCATTAGATGAATGTTATAAGAAAATTGCTTTTGAACTTAATAAAGAATTTATTGATCATTATATAGAGTTATATGAAAGAAAAGAAATTATATGGCACGATGGAACAACAAAAGAAATATCTTCTATTAAAAATGATGAGTCATTAAATGATTTTAAAACAGCTGTTAATGAACATAGGAAAACATTAGTTAGAAAAATAAATGGAATTTGTAATTAAAAAAATATATTTGGAATG
>CAYJEL010000124.1:0-1912 GCA_964369245.1 uncultured Muribaculaceae bacterium | reverse complement strand
TTTTATTTATGGCTTTTACTATTAAAAAGACAAATAAAGCAACTACTCCAACTACTAATATAAATATTATTAAGAATAAATTATCTAAAATAAAATTTTCTTCATTCAATAATTTACCAAATTTAACTCTTATTTCTAAATCTAAAGCATTATCATCAGTTACCACCCAAATATGATTATCATCACTCACAATATCAGCATTCGATTCCAAAATCTCACGATCAGATGATATACTTATTTTAACTTGATCAACTTTCATATATTCAAAATTCATACATGAAAAACCTTTACTAGTTGATAATAAATATTCATCATCAGTTACTTTAACTGCTGATATAGCTTCAAAACAACTATTTGCATAATATGCATAAGCAATATTAGTATAATCATAACTGTATTTATAATTACCTATAAAATATTCACTATTTTTACTAAATTCAACATGATACTTATAATTACCTAAATTACTTAAAATAGCAGATGGTTCTTTTTTTTCTAGCTCAGCTATTTTATCATAATCACCAATAGGTAATAATATATTAACTGATTCTTCAAATAATTCATCATTAAACTCTAAATTATATTCAACTGTACATCCAGATAAAAATATAACCATAAAAACTAAAATAATTTTTTTCATAACTATCTCCTATCCTAATGCATAAACATAACCATTAAATTCATATCCATCTTGATAATGTTCAAGCTCCTCAAATGTCATAGTAGTTACCTTCATAGCAACATTATCCCAGTTATTAACACCATCAGCACCTGTTGAATTCCAACTTTCACTAATAGTAACTAACCCACTTTCATAATCAACTGCTTCTACAATAGCCACATGACCATAATTATGACCAACTTCACCATAATCACTAGTCCATGATACTATAGCACCAACTTTAGGTTTTGTATAATCACTAGATTTTGTAAAGACCTCTAAAGCTGGATTATCATACCAATCTTTACCATGTCCAGTAGTATTCAAAATTTGATTAAATGCCGCTTCTTTAACATCATCAGGCATATTAGAATCTAAAATCATTTCTAAAATTCTTGAACGTGCAAACCACACACATTGACCTAAATTACTAGCTACTGACGAATAAATATAAGAAACATCAACAAAAGTATTTCCAATCATTATTTCTCCTAAAGCTAAAAATGCTTGAGATCGTGCAAGTAACTCTTCAACACTAGTTGGAGTAACACTATTACCCTGATATTCTCCACCTTTAGAAGTAGACATATTACTAATTTGAATACCTGGAGAATAGAAGTAAGTTAAGATTTGATCATAAGTATAACCCATATCTTCACCCATTTGCCAAGCCGCTAATTGACTCATACCTCGACCATGACCACCAATAATATATTTAGTATATTTGCCAGATAAAGCTACTTCATGTTGTTCTCCATTAGGAACTTTAGAGTAAGTAACATAATAAATATCCCCTTCTCTTCTTGAAGAACAATCCTTATCATCATAACAATAAGCATCATATTCAGATAGTATTATATCTCCTTCATATACTAAAACTTGCCCAGCACTAGATTGAACAGCTTGCGTTACAGCTTCATTAGCACTATCAGCCATTGCCTGGTCTCTAGTAGAATTTCTAATAGGCTTAGAGCAACTATCAGTTCTGACAAGTAAATAGGTTCTAGCAGCTATAGCTTGAGCCATTAAAACATCTTGGTTAGTTGTATAACCACCTATTTCTTGTTGAACTACTCTAGCTATATAATCTTCAAGCGGTAAAATTTCCTCTACATTATAATCATTATCAGTAACAGTTACTCCCGAACATTCCGCATATATATCACCAGTAATACTAGAACCATTTCCCCCATTGTCCTCTAATGATTCATATAAATCAATTCTAAATTCTATAAATTCTAAAACACTGTC
>CAYJEL010000123.1:0-1924 GCA_964369245.1 uncultured Muribaculaceae bacterium | reverse complement strand
ATTACCACTTGTATTTAAAATTGTGGTTGGAAGTGTTATTAGTGTATTTATTATTATTAAGATGGGATATGTTGTTACTGGCAGATTTAATAATATTACTATTAAGACATTAGTTATATTTTTTCCATTTGGTATTTTTAATATTAGTGATGAAATTATTGATATAATTATAATTAATATATAATTATTCAAGGTTAGAGGAATATTAAAAAGTGATGTTACAAACATAATCTTTAAAACTGTTCCCATGGCTGTTCCTTGGTTATGAATAATTGTACCTAAAGTAAGGACTATTTTAGAAATTGTTTTATTGATATTTAATTTATCTGCTGTTTTAATATTAATTGGTAATGTTGCTGTTGTTGAATTTGTTATTAAAGATGTATATAGTGATGGTATTATCTTTTTATAAAATGATTTAATTTCATTTTTACCTCTGGCTATAAAGACATATAAAGTATAAAATATAATAAAGTATAATAGTGTAGCTAAATAGAAAATTATAATTGTATTAGTGTAATTTTTAGCAAGTGTTGTAGTTAATTGACCAGTATAATAAGAAATAAAAGTACAAAGACTTAAAGGTATTAAGTAATTTATATAATTAGTTAATCTTAATACTATTTGATATAAAGAATCTAAGATATTTATTATTTCTTTATTATTTTGTTTTCTTATACTTAATGCAATTAATATAGAAAATATGGTTAATGGTATTATATTTTCTATGTTAAATAATTGATTGAAGTTGGTAACTGTTATGGTATTGGTAATGGTATTTTCGATAATTGTTTCGGTTGTTTTTGTTAATATTATATTGGTATTTTTAGTAGGATCTAAAGTTAATAAGATTGTAATCATAAATAATATGGCTATTATTGTAGTCAATAGAAATATTTTTAGTGTTTTTTTTACAATAATCAATATATTTTTAATGTTTTTAATTTTTATAATTGTTGTAGTTAGTGTTAGAAATATTAAAGGTACTGTTACTGTTAGTAATAAATTAGTGAATATATCACTTATTGTTTTTAAAATAATTGTTTTTTCTTTAAATACAATACCTAGAATTATACCTAATGCCATACTTAGTAATGGAAATATTTTTTTCATAGTCCCTCCTTATTTATTATATTAATTTAGGAACTTAATTATGTTTTTTTAATATTTTAATATAGGAGGTTATTTATGAATTTTGTTGGAATTATTGGTAGAAGAATATGTGATAATAAAAATTTTAGTAAGTTTAATGAAGAAATTATTAATAACATATACAGCCATAATCACTATCCTTTATGTATTGTTGTTGATTTTGATAATAGTCCAGAAGATGAATTTAGAAAAATAAAACCTTTGATTGACATGTGTTCTAGATTCATTTTTCAAGGTGGTAGTGATTTTTATGAAATTGACAAACTAATAATTAATTATTTATATAATTTAGATATCCCGGTACTTGGTATTTGTTTAGGTATGCAAACTATTGGTGCTTTATTTAATGGTGAGATTAGATATATAGGTAATACGCATTCTAGTAATTGTGAGTATGTACATTCTGTTAGAATTGATAAATCTAGTATATTATATAAAATAGTTGGTAAAGACAGTATTTTAGTTAATAGTAGACATAAATATTGTGTTTCAAATTGTGATTTATTTATTAGTGCATTTAGCGATGTTGTAGAGGCTATAGAAGATAGTAGTAAAAGGTTTTTTTTAGGAATTCAGTGGCATCCTGAAAGTGTTAATGATGAAAATAGTTATAAATTATTTGATTTTTTCTATAAAATTTAAAAAAATTTAATTTTTTTTAAAAAAAGACTTGAAATGTTATTTTAAATAAGATATAATGAAATAGCAATTCAGTTCTGGGCCTGTAGCTCAGTTGGTTAGAGCACACGCTTGATAAGCGTGGGGTCACAGG
>CAYJEL010000122.1:0-1937 GCA_964369245.1 uncultured Muribaculaceae bacterium | reverse complement strand
TTTAAGGATTTTTAACAATTATATTAAAAATCCCAAAAACTCTTTACATTAACATGACATTTTATTATAGACTGAAATTAAATATTAAAAAGTTGCATTTATCTCTTTAAGTAATACATAAATGTAATAAATTTGACTATATCACTTAATTTTGCTATAATTTATGTATTGAAAGAGATGAATTTTATGATTAATTTATTTACAAAACAACACCATCATTTTAATTCACACTTGAGTTTACAACATTAAAAAATGTTTTAAATACAAGTGTTATTTGTGATGCTTGTATTTGAATTATATATTTTCATTATATATTTAACTATACAAGTATTACTGTATGGTTTTTTTATTAAAGAAAGAAGGAATATAAAATGAAAATAAGAAATGTTAAAGGGTGTTACGATTTTTTACCTAATGAACAAAAAATCAAAGATTATATTATAAATACTTTAAAAGAAGTATTTCAAAATTATGGTTACAACAATGTAGAAACCCCAATACTCTGTTATTATGATATACTCAGCGATAAGTATGATGAAAATAACGATATATTAAAAGAAATTTATAGATTAAGTGATCAAGGTAATAGAAATTTAGGACTAAGATATGATTTAACAGTACCTTTTGCAAAGATGATTGCTTTAAACAAAAATAAAATAGAATTTCCATTTAAAAGATATGAGATTGATAAGGTATTTAGAAACGGACCTATTAAAACTGGTCGTGATAGAGAGTTTATCCAATGTGACATAGATGTTGTTGGATTAGAAAATCAATTTATAGAAGCTGAACTTATGAATCTTTATGTTACAGCATTTAAAAAACTTGATATAGATATCACAATTAAAATTAACAGTAGAAATTTAATGAGCGGATTAATTTTAGAATCAGGTATTAATGAAGATATGATTATGCAAGTTACAACTATTATTGATAAAAAAGATAAACTTGTAAAAGATGAATTTATAAATATGCTATTAAATATAAATATATCAACAGAAAGTATAAATAAATTACTATATAATTTTGAACTTAGTTTAGAAGAATTAAATTATAAATATAAGACTACAAATAATCTATTTTTAGAAACAGGACTAAAAGAACTAAATGATTTGTTTGATTTAATTAGAAATACTGAAATTGAAAATTATTGTAAATTCTCACCAACTCTAGCAAGAGGACAAAATTATTACACAGGTAATGTGTTTGAAGTTTATGATAAGAAGCAAATCATTAAATCTAGTATTGGTGGTGGTGGTAGATATGATAAAATTATTACAAATTTTATTAACGATGGAAGTAAGTACCCTGCCGTGGGAATTAGTTTTGGTTTAAGTGTCATATATGAAATTATTAAAAATAAAGAAATGTTTGATAAGAATCCTATAGAAATCTTAATTATTCCGATGAATACAGAAAGTAAGTCATTAACATTAGGAAGTAAACTAAGAAATTTAAATATAAATGTAGATATCGATATGAGAAGTAAAAAACTTAAAAAAAGTCTCGAATATGCTAATAGAAATAAGATTAACTATGTGATCATATATGGAGAAGATGAAGTTATTAATCAAAGATTTAAGTTGAAAAATATGTTTACAGGGATTGAAACTATTATAGAAGAAAATAATTTAGAAAGTATAAAAGATAAACTTAATGAATCATCTATATAAATGTTGTAATATTTCATAATATAATATATAGTTTAAATGTTTATTAATAAGACTTAGGATAAACAGTACTTGTAGTGAAATACTTTCTCATATGCATATTGTTGGAGTGCCTATCAAATATAAAAATAAAAATGGACTATCTAAACAAGTTGGAAAATTAAATTTATTTACAAAAGATAGTCTTAAAATATTCCAAGATAAAATGATAATATTTTGTATTGAATCATTTAATAAAGAATATAAAACTGCATTTCATTTAAAAGA
>CAYJEL010000121.1:0-2123 GCA_964369245.1 uncultured Muribaculaceae bacterium | reverse complement strand
CTTTATAAAAATTACCATCACAAAATCCACAATAACTAACACCTTTACCAGTTAATCTTTCTTCATTAGCAATACCTAATTTTCTATTAACTGTTCCAGTAGCAATTATCAAAGTTTTATAATCATAACTATTATTACCAGTTATTACTTTATTATCTAAAACTTCAATAACTTGTTCGTACTTAATTTCTAAACCAAACTTTTTAGCATGATTAAGTAAATTATTAGCATAAGTAACACCATCAACACTCATAATACCCGGATAATTTTCAACCTCATGACTATTAATAATTTGTCCACCATGAACCTTACCTTCTAAAACTAAAACCTTATTACCAGCTCTTAAACCATATATAGCAGCACTCAAACCAGCAGTACCTGCTCCTATTATAATAATATCATACATAAAATCACTCTTTCTATAATTATTATACCACAAAAAAAATAAGTAAAACTTATTTCTTTTCTTTAATTTCGTTTTTAACTAATTCTATAAATTCAGAAATTTCTAAAGTAGTAGTTTCTTCACTACCAAGCCTTCTAAAACTAACAGTTTTATTATCAACTTCATTTTGACCAATTATTAAAGTAATAGGATTTTTCATTAAATTACTTTGTCTTAAACGATAATTAAATGTTTCATTAGAACTATCAACTTCACAACGAATATTACTATCTAATAAAATTTCATGTAATTCTTCACAATATTCTAAATGATATTTATTATTAATAGGTACAATATTTACTTGTACTGGAGATAACCATAAAGGAAAAGCTCCTTTGAAATGTTCAAGCATTAAAACAAAAAATCTTTCATACGATCCTAGTATAGCTCTATGAACCATAACAGGAGTATCTTTTTCTCCTTTTTCATTAATATAAGTTAAATCAAATCTTTTTGGAGTTGCAAAATCAATTTGTACTGTTGGAATTTGCAATTCTCTTCCCATAGCATCTTTAAACATAAAATCTAGTTTAGGTCCATATAAAGCTGCTTCCCCCTCACATCTAATTGCATTTAACTCAAGTTCATCAGATACTTCTTGCAAAATACTCTCACATATATTCCAATCATCTTCAGTACCTATATATTTACTAAAATCACTTGAATCTCTTACAGATAAAGAAACCCAGTTATCATTCCATAAACCTACAGCACTATAAAAATCTTTTATTATATTACATAAAGTTTTAATTTCATCTTTAACTTGTTCTCTAGTACAGAAAACATGACCATCTTCAACAGTTATAGCATATACTCTACTCATACCAGAAACAGCACCCTGTAATTCAGCTCGGAACTGTTTGTCAGATTCCATATATCTTATTGGTAAATCTTTATAACTTCTAATTTTAGAAGCATAAATTTGAGTATGATGTGGACATTGGACTGGTTTTAAAACAAACTCATGTCCTTTCAAAGAATTAACTCTAAACAATTCATTATTAAACTTCCCAGCATGACCAGAAGTTTCAAATAAAGAAATACTGGCCAAAGCAGGACACGATACTTTTTGAAACCCATACTTACGACATATTCTTTCAACCTCTTTTTGTAGTTCATCCTTTATAATTACCCCTCGAGGAGTATACATTGGTAAACCCGGACCTACAAAATCAGAGTTACAGAACAAATCTAAATCACGACCAATTTTACGATGGTCTCTTTCCTTAGCTTCCTCTAAAAATTCCATATGTTTATTTAAATCTTCTTCAGTTTCAAAACAAATACCATAGATTCTTTGTAACATTTTATTTTTAGAATCACCTTTAAAATAAGCACCAGAAGCTTTTAATAACTTAAAATGTTTTAAAACCTTAACACTCTCAACATGTGGACCACGACATAAATCACTAAACTCACCTTGAGTATAACAACTAATCGGAGCATCATCCATATTATTAATTAAATCTAATTTATAAGGATCATTACTAAATTTTTCTAAAGCTTCTTCTTTAGTTAAAACTTCTCTATAAATTCTTTTACCATCTTTAGATATTTTTTTCATTTCTTTTTCTATTTTAGAAAAATCTTCTTCTGAAATAGATTCATCACCTAAATCAATATCATAATAAAAACCTTCCTCTATAACCGGACCTACCCAAAATAAAGCATTTGGATA
>CAYJEL010000120.1:0-2140 GCA_964369245.1 uncultured Muribaculaceae bacterium | reverse complement strand
TATTTACAAAACAAAAATATATGGTACAATATAAGCAAATAGGAGGTCTTTATGATTATAAGTGCTAGTAGAAGATGTGATATTCCCTCACAATATGGTAATTGGTTTGTAAATAGATTAAAAGAAGGGTATGTAATTACCAAAAATCCATATAGTGATACACAATTTAGAAAAATACCATTAAACAAAAATACAGTAGATATAATAGTTTTTTGGACTAAAAACCCAATACCATTTTTAAAACATTTAAAAACAATTGATAAACTAGGATATAAATACTATTTCCAATTCACAATAACTCCTTATGAAAAAGATATTGAAAAAAACTTACCAAATAAAAATACTTTAATAGATACATTTATAAAAATGAGTCAAAAATTAGGAAAAAATAAATTAATATGGAGATATGATCCTATCTTAATAAACGATAAATATAACCTTAATTACCACACTCAAAAATTCAAACAAATGTGCCAAAAACTAAATGGTTATACAGATAGATGCATAATAAGTTTTGTTGATAATTATAAAAACGTTAGTACCAGAATGGGCTATAATGTTGATTACAAAATGACTTTATCTAATGTAGAAAAAATAGTTACTTTGTTTTCATTAATAGCTAAAGAAAATAATATAGATTTATACACTTGCTCTGAAAGTTTTGATTTATCTAAATACAATGTAAAACATGCATCATGTATAGATAAAGATATTATAGAAACAATATTAAATAAAAATATAAAAAAACTAACTGCTAAAAACCAAAGAAAAAACTGTCTTTGCTTAGACAGTATAGATATTGGTTCTTATAATACATGTAATAATAATTGTGGTTATTGTTACGCAACAACTGACTTAGAAAAAACAAACATAAATATAAATAATCACAATGAAAATGAACCAGTTATAACAGGTACAATACCTGAAAACGCTATAATAAAAGATTATTCTAAACCAACTATAGTAGATAATCAATTAACACTATTTTAAACAAAAAAAATAACTTAAGTGTTATTTTTTCTTTTTCCATTCAAATATAACATTTGTTTTAAAAACAAATACTAAAACCATTAATGATAAAAACCCATATATAATATAACTTTCCTTATGATATCCTATTGAGAATAAAATAGATGTAATCGCAAATAATATATTAATACCATATATAATTAATACAGTAACTTTTTGCGATAAAGTTCTATTTAATAACTGGTGATGAATATGAAATTTATCAGGAGTACTAAACACATTAACACCCTTCAAACCTCTTCTTAATATAGCAAATAAAGTATCTAAAATAGGAATAGCTAAAATTAATAAAGGAATTATTAAAGATGATAATGTAGCAGCTTTAAATCCAAGTAAAGCAACAACTGATATAATTAAACCTAATAACATCGAACCAGAATCACCAGCAAATATTTTAGCTGGATTAAAATTATGAACTAAAAATCCTAAACAAGCACCTAACATTATAAAACATAAAATAACTTGAAAATCATAACCTGAAAGTAAATAACCAATAATACCAATAGTTAAAAAATATATTGCACTAATACCACTAGATAAACCATCCAAACCATCAATTAAATTTATACAATTAATACATCCTACAATAAAAAATATAGTAAGAGGAATTGTAAACCAAGCAAAGTCAATATAATGACCAAAAAATGTTAAATGATCAAGATATACATCACCATGAAATACTATAATACATGCAGCAACTAATTGCGCTAAAAACTTATATTTAGATTTAATAGGATTAATATCATCAATCAAACCAACAATAACAATAAAAAAACTAGCTATTAAAATAGAATTCATAACAACATTTTGCTCAGCAAATAGCATATAACCTAATAATAAGCCAGCAAATATGCCAAGACCACCAAGCCGAGCAATAGGTTTTTTATGAACTTTCCTTTCATTAGGAATATCTAAAGCATTAATATGTATAGCTACCTTTTTAACTACAGGAATTATTAATGCTACAAATACTGCTATTACAAACGTAATAAATAAATTGTAACTCATATACTTTCACCTACCTTAATTTTAACAAATATAATAGAACTAAGCAAGTAGATTTACAATAAAATAATAAAATGCTATAATAACAAAAGAGGTGACACATTTA
>CAYJEL010000119.1:0-2206 GCA_964369245.1 uncultured Muribaculaceae bacterium | reverse complement strand
ATAAACTTCTCTTCCGTTGATTACTACCTTCTTTTTCTTTAAGTTCTAACTTAGCAACCTTACCATCTGTACCATAAATTCTAAGCCTTATTTTTTTTCTAAATAACTTACCTGCCACCTTATTAAAATAATCAGTATCCAAGTAACTATCAAAATATAAACTTCTTACAGTATAACCATTTAATGAAGAAGAATTTACATCTTTTTTCATATACAAATTTAAAATATTTTTTAAATTTATTATCTGCTTATGATTTATAAAATATTTTTTTTCAGTTCTAAAAACTTGTGTAATATTACTCATATCAATTCACCAACACTTCCAGTATATCTTTATCCCAAACATCATTCTCAATATCATAAATTCCAAAATTATGACCAAGTTCCCAATATACATAACCAAAATCATATTTTTTACAATACTCAACAATAGTTGAAATCCAAGCAATTCTTGACTCTCTTGGAGCATTTTTATTAACTCCAAATTCACCTAATAAAATATCAACATTATTTTTTGAAGCAAAATCAGCAGCTATTTGAAATTGATATTCTAATAACCATTTATTTTCTTCTGTTAAAGTCCACTCTATTTCCTCATCACTCTCATACCCAACATGATTTTCATCATTTTGAAAAGTAAACTCTACCGGACTATAATAATGGAAAGTTACAATTAAATTACCATCATCAGGTACTTCTAATTCCTCAATAGCTTCAACTATTGCCTTTTCAGCACTTGAAATAATTATTTTTCTATCAGGATTATACTCTCTAATAATAGACACAGTTTTCAAAACCATCTCATTCCATTTACTTGGAGTTATCTCATTTTCCGGTTCATTTAATATTTCAAAGAAAAGATTTTCAGAATAATCTTTATATCTAAAAGATAATTGTTCCCACATTTCATAAAAAGCTAATTCATAATCAAAATCATCTGGTAATTTTTTTAAGTCATTATAACCAATTAACTCTGAATCCATTAATTCAACAAAATGATGCATATCCAAAATTACAATTAAACCAAGCTCTAATCCATAATTTATATAATTATCTAATTGAATCATAAAAATCTCATCAAGTTTATAATTTTCATCAATATAATCAGAAAGTCTAACTGGAATTCTAACTGTATCAAACCCACTATCTTTTATCTCATCTAATAAACTCGTACTCATAGTAACACCCCAGTACTCACCTAAAGGAGCATCTAAAGCATTGCCAATGGAAATCCCACTACCAATTTTTGGTTCCTCATTACTATTTAAAATAAAAACAGGAATTAAAATGAAAAAAACAACAAAAAATACAAAACCAACTATTCTTTTTAACATATCTGCTCCTTTTTTCGAAATAAAAACAATTATAACATGTTTTCTTATCAAATGCAAATTAAACTATTAACTAATTTAACCTTAAATTCTCACCAATAAAAAACTTATCATTCTAAATTATAAAAAAAAAATTAAGTTTTTAACACTTAATTCTATATTAATTATTATGATACAATCAAATATTTAATTCCCAATATTTAACCATCTACCATTCATATGAATAATTGATTTTAAATTAAACTTTAAAGCAAATGAATCAATAGCTTTGAAAACCTTAGAAGTAAAATAATATTCTAACATTTCATTAATATCACATTCATCACTAATTATAAAATCAACAATAAATTCATCACCAGTAATATTTATTTTAATATCTTCTATATATAAATACTGCCTATTACCAATAACTAAAGACCCAGCATAAGGAATTCTAGTTTTTTTAATATCCAACTTATCACATAAAACTAAAACTGTAGTTAATATATCATTACTATCAAAACCAACTCTATGATTTTTAATAGCATTCAATATCCTTTGTTTATAAACAATATTCTTATCTAATAAATAATTATAAGCTAATTCATAACCCCTAATTTCATGATTATCCTTACCATCTAAACAACCAATATCATGAAGTAAACTAGCTATCATAATAGCCTCAACTTCATACTTATTACATCCTAAATTAGTTAAAATACTTATGGCTAAACCAGAAACATTTAAAGCATGAGTTAAATCGTGATAAGCCCACCCATTAACATCATTATCTTCAAACTCTTTAATACTATTATATATATCAATTATGTATTTATCATTTAAAATACTTTCATATATAGAATCAACTTCATAAGCTTTATTAATTATATTTTTAA
>CAYJEL010000118.1:0-2244 GCA_964369245.1 uncultured Muribaculaceae bacterium | reverse complement strand
AAGCATATTAAATTACCTTATAATTAACTTTCGCATATTTTATAAGTGAAAGGAGGAAATTATGAAAAAAGGAATTGATATTTCTTCTTGGCAAGGAAGCTTAAGTTTGGATGACTGGAAAAGAATAAAAGAAGATGGAGTAGAGTTTGCTATTATAAGATGTGGTTTCACAAGTTATTCAAAAAGTAAAAATCAAATAAGAGATAATTATTTCGAAAATAATTATCAAATGGCCAAAACAGTAGGCATACCTATTGGAACATATTTTTATTCTTGTGCCACAACTACTGAAGAAGCAATTAAAGAAGCTAATTATGTATTAAATCTAATTAAAGATAAACAGTTTGAATATCCGATATACTATGATGTAGAAGATAGTCACGATACTGGAAATAGTATTAATGCACCTATAAATCAAATAGATATAGGAAAAAGTAAACTAACTGAAATAGTAAAATTATTTTGTGATAAAATAGAAGAAAATAATTATTATGTAGGTATTTATGCATCAACATATTGGTTTAATAATTATAT
Organism: uncultured Muribaculaceae bacterium; assembly: GCA_964369245.1. GTDB lineage: Bacteria > Bacillota_I > Bacilli_A > RF39 > UBA660 > Faecisoma. Next base: position 1,710 of record CAYJEL010000118.1, on the reverse strand, counting down.
GATTTTAAATGATTTAAGAAAGTATGATAAATGGGTAGCACAGTGGAGTTCCAAAGTCCCTACAATAGCTCATGGTATGTGGCAATTTACAGCAACAGGTAGTATAGATGGGATATATGGAAATGTTGATGAAAATATATCAAATTATGATTATGAACAACTAATAAAAGATAATGGATTAAATGGTTTTAAAAAACCAGAACCCGAAGTAGAGGAACCAGAGATAGTAGTACCAGAATTACCTGAAGTAGAAGAACCAGAAATACCAGATTTACCTGAAATAGACGAACCAGAAATACCAAATCTACCTGGAACAACACAACCAGAACTAGATGGATCTAATATTGAAGATGTAATAGAAAACTACACCAATAACATAATAAAAGAGTTTATTAACATAATTACTAACTTTATAAAAAAAACTATTGAAAATATTATAAATATGTTTAAAAAGAGATGATTATTCATCTCTTTTACTGTATAATAAGATTATGAGAAATGAAATAATGATTAAAAACCTAGAACACCATGGGAGAGGTGTTGCTAGAGAAAAGAATATCCCAATATTTATAGAAAATGCATTACCAGAGGAAACAGTTACATATGAAATTACTAAAGAAAACAAAAAATTCAAGGAAGGAAAAACAATAGAAATATTAAAAGAAAGTAAAGATAGAGTTAATCCACCATGTCCATATTATAATGAATGTGGAGGATGTAATATAATGCATCTTAACTACGAAAAACAATTACAATTTAAAGAAAATAAAGTTAAAGAAATACTAGAAAAATTTAATATAAATACTAAAATAAATGAAATAATAAGTACAGAACAATTTAATTATAGAAATAAAATAACACTTAAAGTAAGTAATAAAATTGGATTATACAAAAGAAGAAGTAATGATATAATTAATATAAAAGAATGTTTACTTGTAAATGACAATATAAATAAAATAGTAGAACAACTACAAAAAGTATCTTTAAAATATATCACTGAAATTATTATAAAAGAAGCAGATAATAAAATAATGATTCAATACAAAACAAAAAAAGAAAACATTAAAATACCAGATATCAAAGCAGATTCAATATATATTAATGACAAAATAATAACTGGAAATGAAAAACTAATAAAAAAAATAAATAATATAAATTATCTAATCTCACCTAATGCATTTTTTCAAGTTAATTATGAAATAATGACAAAATTATATGAATTAATAAAATCTGAAGTAGGAAACAAAAAAAATATTTTAGACTTATATTGTGGGAGTGGAACAATAGGACTTTTTATAGCTAAAGAGAGTAAAGAAATTTTAGGTGTAGAAATTAATGAAAACTCAATCAGCGACGCTGAAAACAATGCAAGATTAAACAATATTAATAATGCAGAGTTTAAACTAGGAGCAACTAAAAATGTCATAGAAGAAATAAATAAACAATATGATGTAATTATAGTAGATCCTCCACGAGCTGGTTTAGATAATGAAACAGTTGAATTTTTAAACAACTCAAATTCTGAAAAAATAATATATGTATCTTGTGATCCATTTACTTTATCTAGGGATTTAAAAATATTAGAAGAAAACTATACAATAAAAGAATTAACGCCAATTGATATGTTTCCAAATACTTATCACGTGGAGTGTTTGGTTACACTATGTCGTAAATAAACGGCTTAAATCCTTATAATATAAGGGTTTTTTG
>CAYJEL010000117.1:0-2377 GCA_964369245.1 uncultured Muribaculaceae bacterium | reverse complement strand
TTTTTGTTTAGGTCAATAATTTTTAATTTTTCTAATTGAAAAAATAATAATAAAGTGAATAGTTTAGTTACAGATGCTATATCAAATTTAGTATCTTGTGTTATACTTTCACTTTCATTATTAATTCCGCCAATAATATTAATATCAACATTATTTAAGTTTATTTTAGTTGATATTCCTTTAATATAGTATTCATTTTTTTTATTTTTATCTATTAAAAATTGTTCTGTAATATTTATTAAATCTTGGTATATTTGGTTTAAATAGTTATTTTTATTTAAATCTTTTAATACAATGTTTTCAAGTTGTTGATTATTTAAGTATTCTTTTATAAACTTTTCTTTCATATATTCACCTAATTAAATATATGTTATTTATTTTTTATAATCGTCTTTTAATGTAAAGTCAACATTTTCTTCTATCCATTCTTTTCTAGGTGCTACTTGGTCGCCCATTAAAACTGATACTCTTTTTTCAGCTAAAGCGGCATCTGTGATGTTTACTTTTATTAAACTTCTAGTATCTGGATTCATTGTTGTATCCCATAACTGACTAGCGTTCATTTCTCCTAAACCTTTGTATCTTTGCATTTCTGGTTTAGTTTTAAAGTTTTGTAATATTTCTTTTCTTTCTTCTTCTGTCCAAACATAATGTGTTTCTTTACTATTATATATTTTATATAATGGTGGCATTGCTATAAATAGTTTTCCTTGTTCTATTAAGGGTTTCATATATCTATAAAAGAAAGTTAGTAATAATACTTGGATATGTGCTCCATCATCATCGGCATCGGTCATAATTATAACTTTATCGTAGTTTGAATCATTTACTTCAAAATCACTTCCAACTCCAGATCCTATTGTATGAATTATTGTGTTTAATTCTTCATTTTTTAAAACTTCATCTAATTTTGATTTCTCACAATTTAATACTTTACCTCTAAGTGGTAGTATAGCTTGGAATTTTCTATCTCTTCCTTGTTTTGCAGAGCCTCCAGCCGAGTCTCCTTCGACTAAAAACAGTTCATTTTTTTTAGGGTTTTTAGTTTGAGCTGGAGTTAGTTTTCCTGATAAAGCTTGTTCTTTCTTTTTATTTTTTCCATTTCTTGCTTCATCTCTTGCTTTTCTTGCTGCTTCTCTTACTTGTTTACTTTTTAACATTTTTTCTAAGATGTTTGTTGCTACTACTTTATTTTCTTCTAAGAAAAATTGTAATTTTTCACTAGTAATACTTTCAACTATTGTTCTAGCAATAGGTGTTCCTAGTTTTGATTTTGTTTGTCCTTCGAATTGTAATAATCCTTCTGGTATTTGTAAACTAATAATAGCTGTTAATCCTTCTCTAGTATCGGTACCTTCTAAGTTTTTATCTTTTGCTTTTAGTAAATTATTGTTTTTAGCGTATTCATTGAATACTCGTGTTAAAGCTGTTTTGAATCCTACTTCGTGTGAACCTCCATCAATTGTTTTAACATTGTTAACAAAACTTATAATATTTTCTGAATAGTTATCTGTATATTGGAATGCTATGTTAACTCCAATTGTTTCTTTTTCACCATTGATTGATACTACTTTGTGAAGTTCTTTTTTACCATCATTGATAAATTCAACAAATGATTTTAAACCATTTTCATAACAGAATATTTCTTGCTTTTTATCTTCTTCATCAATTATTTCTACTGTTAATCCTTTTAGTAAAAAAGCTGATTCTTGCATTCTCTCACATACTGTTGTGAATGAAAAATGAGTTGATGAGAATATTTCTTTATTTGGTTTAAATCTAACTTTTGTTCCTGTTTTATTTGTTTTTTCTAATTTATTTAAAGGAACTTTTAATTCACCACCATCTTCAAATCTAATGTAATGTGTGAATCCATCTCTTTTTATTGTTACTTCTAAGTATTCACTTAAGGCGTTTACTACTGAAGCTCCTACTCCGTGAAGTCCTCCTGATACTTTGTATCCTGATGTTTCAAATTTTCCTCCAGCGTGTAGTACTGTGTATATAACTTCTGGTGTCGTCATACCTGATGAGTGGTTACCTACTGGTACTCCTCTTCCTTCATCTTCTACTGATACACTTCCATCACTATGGAGAATAATTTTAATTTTTTTACCAAACCCATTTAATACTTCATCGATTGCATTATCTACGATTTCCCATATTAAATGGTGTAGTCCTCTTTTGTCTGTTGACCCGATGTACATACCTGGTCTTTTTCTTACGGCTTCTAATCCTTCTAATATCTTAATAGAGCCTTCATCATACTTTGTCATGATATCACCCTTCTAAATTATACATTAAAATCCTTTATAATTCAACAATTTTAGTTAAATGATTAGTTATAAATTAAAAAAAATACGATATTTCGTATCTT
>CAYJEL010000116.1:0-2397 GCA_964369245.1 uncultured Muribaculaceae bacterium | reverse complement strand
AACAAGCAACTAAAGAAGGAACAGAAATAGGATTAAAAAAAGGAATTGAACAAGGGATTGAACAGGGAATTGAACAAGGAATTGAACAGGGAATTGAACAAGGAATTGAACAGGGAATTGAGCAAAATAAATTAGAAGTTGTTAAAAAGATGTATGCTAAAAACATTCCTATCGAAACTATTTCTGAAATAAGTGACTTATCTTTAAAAGAATTAAAAGTAATATTGGGTATTTTGTGAATGTTATTTTTGGAGGATTTTTTCCTCTTTTTTTGTCGTTTAAAAATGATTCTTAAATAATTGATAAAATATTTTTGAGGTGATGAAAGTGAAGAAAATAATTGAAGAAAAATTAGTTTTGTTGTATGGTATATGCGGTGAAGAAATTAGGATTAGAGTGGATTTTGAATATTCATATTTTAGAAAGTATTATAATGATATAATGTGTTATAGAGATTTATATGAAGAATTTGATGATTTCTTTTTTATGTTTTCTAGGGTAGTTAATTCTAGTTTTTTAGCTTATTTATTAGGTATTATTAGTGTTAATCCTTTAAAGGGTCATTATTTATGTGATAAATGTAAATATACTGAATTTAATGATAATTTAATAGGTTTAGATTTAGATGATAAGTTATGTCCTTGTTGTGGTGAATTATTAGGTAAAGATGGGTTTAATATTCCTTTGATTGAAAAAGAAATAGATTTATGTTTTGATATGTATGAAAAATCAAGTTTAATTAAATATATCGATAAAGATATGACTTACAAAGTTCTAGTTTTAGAGGAAAGAAGTGGTGTAATTGTAAATGACTTTTGCGATAAGAAAGTATTAGAAATGTTATTTAAGGATTGTTATTTAAAAGATGATTATAAGGGTGTTAAAGAATTACGTAATGATTTTGTAATTGAATTATTAAATATTTATAAACCTAAAAGTTTTGATGAATTAATTAAAATATCTGGTTTGGCTCATGGTACTGATTTTTATAAGAATTTATCTGATTTGGATTTAATTGGTAGTAGGGAAGATATTTATGAAACAATATGTGGTTGTGTTGATTTTAAAAAGGCTAGAGACATTACTTTTTTTATTAGAAATGGGGAGGGCTTTAGAAGCAGAGAAATGTGGAATAAAAAATATAAGCCTTTGTTAGTTAATTTGGATAGTAGATATATTGATTTGTTTGAAAACATTAAATATGCTTACCCTAAAATTTGTAGTGTACTTAATATTTTGAATACTTATAAATTATTGTTTTATAAAATATATTATAATAATTTATATGAGGAATTATCTTAAAAAATGATGTATAATAGAATTAGGGTGATGTTATGCTTGTTTATAATAATTATAGTTATTATGATTTAAAAAGTTCTGTAAAGAGTAAAAATTATACTCATAATGGTATTTATATGGGAAAGATATTTTTTATTGAGTGTAGTTTTAGTAAAGAAGACGATAAAGGATATTTATGTTTTTTTGTAAATGTGATTCATAGTGATTTTAATATTTTAAAGAATAAAGAATATCAAGGGAACTTAGATTTGGAAAATTTACATGAGTTACCTATAATTGATTTTGTTGAATTTGCTAATAATGATAAAATTGAAACTTTATTTGATGGTGAGTATTGGGTTAAATTTTCTGATATTATTAATGATAAAATTCACATTTATTTAACTATAAAAAATGAAGATTGTTATTTGAAATTGGAAACTGATTTGGAATTGAGGGTTGATAAATGAAATTAGTTACTTTTCAAAGTTATGAGGTTTTAGATGATTTAGAAAATAAAGGTTATTTAGAATGTAATCAAAATTATGTTAATTTTAATAAAATGGCTTATTTTTATAAATTTATAAATGAAAAGATGAATCATTTGATTGAAAATAAAGATTGTGTTAAATATCCGTTATGGTGCTGGGTTAAGTTTAAGACTGATATATGTCCTCCTAAAGTAATTGGTGAGAAGATAAAGGGTTTTGATGTTAAAATTACTTTTAATAAAGATGATTCAGAAGTTTTTATAACTGATTATCGTAGGTATTCATTTATATTGAATAATCAATATATAGCTAATGATAAAAAAGATAAAGAAGAGTTTGATAAAATGTTAAAAAAATATAATATTAGCGATGATGATTTAATGGCCTTTGTAAGAAAAGATAAGTTTAACCTTTGTCGAAGTGATCAAATTTTTTTGGATATATGTAATAAGATATATAAAAGTTTTAATAGATGTATTACTTTAGATAGTGATGTTTTGCAGGGATGTGTATATAGAATTTATAAAGAAGAAATTGAAAGTATTGAAATTTTAGAAGATGGCTATATTCAGGGTTCTTTTAACTATGTAAGAGAAGATGGTAAAAGATTTGATTGGATAAAGGAATA
>CAYJEL010000115.1:0-2425 GCA_964369245.1 uncultured Muribaculaceae bacterium | reverse complement strand
TCTAAAGTAAGAAGAGAGAGAATGGGGCATATCGAACTTGCTACGCCTTGTTCTCATATCTGGTTCTTTAAAGGAGTTCCTTCAAGAATCGGTTTAGTACTTGATATCTCACCACGTGATTTAGAAGAAGTTTTATATTTCGTATCATATATAGTAATAGATCCAGGTAGTGCACCTTTAGAAAAAAAACAAACTATATCAGATAAAGAATACCGTGCATATTATGAAAAATATGGAAATACTTTCAAAGTAGGTATGGGTGCAGAAGCAATTAAACAATTACTATCAGAAGTAGAATTACAAGAAGAAGTAGATGTTTTAATAAAAGAAATAGATGATATCAAAGATACTAACAGTCAAAAAAGAATTAGACTTGTTAAACGTTTAGATATCTTAAATGCATTCTTAAATTCAGGAAATAGACCAGAGTGGATGATTTTAGACGCTTTACCAGTTATTCCACCTGAATTAAGACCAATGATTCAATTAGATGGTGGTAGATTCGCTACTTCAGATTTAAATGATTTATATAGACGTGTAATTAATAGAAATAACCGTTTAAAAAAATTAATTGATTTAGGTGCACCATCAATCATTATCCAAAATGAAAAACGTATGTTACAAGAAGCAGTAGATGCTTTAATAGATAATGGTAGAAGAGGAAGAAATATTACAGGTTCAGGAAATAGACCTTTAAAATCTTTATCTTCAATTTTAAAAGGAAAACAAGGACGATTCAGACAAAACTTACTTGGTAAACGTGTAGATTACTCAGGACGTTCAGTTATCGTTGTTGGACCAACTTTAAAAATGTATGAATGTGGTGTTCCAAAAGAAATAGCTCTAGAGTTATTTAAACCACATGTAATTAATGGATTACAAGAAAAAGAAATAGCTTCTAATATAAAAGCAGCTAAAAAAATGATTGAAAATCGTGATGAAAGAGTATGGGATATTGTTGAAGAAAAAATAGCTGAACATCCAGTATTACTAAACCGTGCCCCAACCCTACATAGATTAGGTATTCAAGCATTCCAACCTAAATTAATCGAAGGAAAATCAATTAGATTACATCCACTTGTGTGTGCAGCCTTCAATGCCGATTTCGATGGAGACCAAATGGCAATCCATTTACCAATCTCAGAAGCAGCTCAAACAGAAGCAAGAGTATTAATGTTAGGTTCAAATAATATCCTATCACCAAAAGATGGACAACCAATCGTTGCTCCAGGACAAGATATGGTATTAGGAAACTATTATTTAACAATGGAAAAAGAAAATGAACCAGGTGAAGGTAGAGCTTTCAAAAATGATGCAGAAGCATTAATGGCTTATGAAAGAAGAGAAATTTCTTTACATACAAGAATTATTCTTCCAGTAAAATCATTTAAATATAAAGTTTTCCCAGATGATTGTCTAGATAAATATTTAGTAACAACAGCAGGAAAAATTATATTCAACTCAATATTCCCAGATTCATTCCAATATGTTAATGATGGAACAAATGAAAACATCGAAAAAGCTACTCCAAGTAAATATTTTCTAGAACGTGGAATAGATATCAAACAAGCAGTTAAAGAAATGCCTTTAGTCGCACCATTTGGTAAAAAACCACTTACTAAATTTATTGCTCAAGTATATAAAAGATATCAAACAACTGAAACTTCAATTGTATTAGATAAAATGAAAGATTTAGGATTTAAATATTCAACAATATCAGGTATCTCAATCGGTATCGGAGATATTATTGAATCACAAACTAAAGAAGAAGTTTTACAAGAAGCAAGAGAAAAAGTTGCTGTTATAACAAAACAATTCAAAAGAGGTTTAATTACTGAAAGAGAACGTTTTGAAAATGTCTTAGAAACTTGGAATACAGCTAAAGATAAAATTGCCAAAGAATTAGAAGAAATTATTAAAAATAATAAAGACAATTCTATTTCTATGATGATCGATTCAGGAGCTCGTGGTAACATGAGTCAATACAACCAAATGGCTGGTATGCGTGGACTTATGCGTAATACATCAGGGGAAACTATTGAAATTCCAATCGTAACTTCATTTACAGAAGGGGCATCAGTTACAGAATTCTTCTTAGCAACATCAGGTACTCGTAAAGGAGCAGTAGATACAGCCCTTAAAACAGCCGATGCAGGATACTTAACAAGAAGACTTGTTGATGTTTCACAAGATGTTATCGTAAGAGAAGATGACTGTAAAACAGATAATGGTGTTTTAGTAAGTGATTTTGTCGATGATAATGGTGGAGGTATTATTGAACCTTTAAGAAACCGTATCATAGGACGTTTCACTAATAAAAACATTTTAGATCCAGAAACTAATGAAGTTTTATATGAAAAAGATACATATATTACAGAAGTAATCGCAGATAAAATTATTGCTAAAGGAATTAAAGAAGTATCAA
>CAYJEL010000114.1:0-2434 GCA_964369245.1 uncultured Muribaculaceae bacterium | reverse complement strand
TAAGTCTTCTATGTTTTTAGATATAAAAAAAAGATTTAGGAGTAATAAAAAAGGTTTATTAGTATATTCAATGTGGGATGGGTATATTGAAAAACAAAAATCATTAGAAAAATTTATTGAAGATGTTAAAAATTTAGGAATTGATTTTAAGTTTTTACACACATCTGGGCATGCTGATATTAAAGGATTGCAATTTGTTGATAAGATATTAGGTTATCCTAAAGTAATTGGTATTCATACTAAAGAAAATGAAAAAGGCTTTGATATATTTAAAAATTATATATCACTAAATGATGAAGAGGAGATAGAGTTATGAATGTAAGTAATGAATTAATTAAAAAAATATTTGGTATTGAAAAATCTGAGATTTTTATGCGTTTAAGAGAAGATGAAGTATTAGTTTATAAGAATGGCGGGAAAATACTTGATGTTACTAAAACAACATTTAAACCATCACGTGAAAGAATATCTTTAAATGATGCATTTGTTAAGAATAAAGGTATAAAAAAAGTTATTGAAAAAATAGATGTTTTTGCTAAGGAAATAATGAGTTATGGTTTTGGGATTAAACTTTCTACCAATAAAATTGTTTTAGAATATTCTAATGATGATGATAAATACAAAGTAGAAAGAGAAAAAGTTTTAAAAAAAGTTAAAGAAATTATTGAGAATAAGTATGAATGTGATATTAGTTATGGTGAAAAAAAAGTTGTATTTAGTTTAAAAGAAAATTTAGATTTTAGTATTAATGGAGTTTATCTGAAATTTTTAAAAGTTTGGAAAAAGTTGATTGATAGTACTTCAATTTATGGTGTGTGTAAAAAAATAGGTGTTAATATTTCAATTACAAGTAATAACTCGGTGTGTGAAGAGATTATTAATTGTAGTGAAGAAGAATTTATGTTATTTATTGATGTACTTGGAGATATATCTAAAAATTACGAAACATATGTTTATAGTTCTGGTGGTGGTGTACCTCAAACTGAGAAAGCTTTTCAACAAAAAATAATGAATATTTTAAATGATAATCATGATAGTATTAAAAAAGAGAAAATTATAAACTGTCCTAATTCTGTATTTACTAAAAATACTATTCCTTTTGAAATGGAATGGGTTGAAGATTCTGTTAAGGCTCGAATTGATAATATATTTTTAGAAGGTGATAAAGTAGTATTATGTGAGGTTAAATATAATGAGAGTGTTATCGGTGGTACTAATGGTATTCATAAGCATTTAGATGATTTATATAAGTTATTTTCTAATGATAAAAAGAAAAATGCTTTTGTAAATAGAATTAATAAATGTATTAAAGAAAGGTTTAATATACTTAAAGAATTTGGTTTTGAATATGATATTTTGCCTCGTTATGAAAAATTTGAATATTTGATTTTATGTGGTTATGGTAATGGTAAAAAAGAGGTTGTTAACGATGAATTAAAAAGAGTTAGTGCTTTAAGGTGTTGTGAAGTTATTGAAAATTTTAAAATTAATTGTACCATAGAAGACTATAAGGAAGAATTATTTAAATTAGGTGTTTTAGTTAAATTTGTTGTAGTTGATGAGAATTTGAGTGAGTATGAAAAAAAATAAAAAAATTAATGTAGTTTTAGTTGGTTTTGATAGAGTTGAAAGGAATAGTATAAATCTTTATTGTGGTGATAGGCAAGAGAGAAAGTTTCCTTTTGTAAGTCATGTTTCTACGCTGGAAGAAGCTTTTAATAAACAAGGATTTTTATTAATTATTCATGGTGATTTAGTTTCTGATATATATGAGTTTGATAAAAAATATCGTTGTAAATTAAGTAAGTATTGTTTGGTGTTTGTTTATAAGAATATAAAAGAAACATATTTTAAGTTTTCTAACATTAGAACTATTGATGAATATTATTTGTATAATGATAGTTTAATGTATCAATTAGATGATTTATATGAGGAGTATTATGATTCTTTTAAAGCTTTTAATTATACTAAAAAAAGAATGGAACAAATTAATTTGTTATTTAATTATTTAAAGGATAAAAATAAAATTACTAGTGACGTTATAAGTGTTGATTTGAATATTAGTTTAAGACAAGTTCAGAGATATATGGTTGATGTGAATGATGTTTATAATTGTATAGGATATAATTATTCTTTGAATGAGTGGTATATTATAAAAAATGTTATTAAGTGAGTAATATCATATGGAATTATATTTAGTTTGTTAAAAAGAGGAAATCATAAATTTATGTCCTATATAACTTATGAGGAGGTAAAATATGATTAAATATTTTTTAACAAATGATGTAGTATTTAAAACTTTTTTTAGAAGAAATAAAAAATATCTTAAATTAATAATTAATGAGATAACTCACTTAAATATTAATGAAGAAGATATAGCTTTTATTAATAATGATATTTATGGTAGTAATCCTGATGATAAGGCTTGTATTAT
>CAYJEL010000113.1:0-2518 GCA_964369245.1 uncultured Muribaculaceae bacterium | reverse complement strand
AAAAAAAAAAGATGCAATTATTTTGCATCTCCTTCAACTAATTCTAAAATAACGATTAACGCATCATCACCACGACGCTCAGTTAATTTTAATATTCTAGTATAACCACCGTTACGATTTTCGAAACGTTTAGCTAAATCATCAAATACTTTTTTAACAGGAGCATTATCGTTGTGTAAGAATGCTAATGCTTTTCTTCTAGAAACTAAACTACCATTTTTACCATAAGTAATCATTTTATCAACAAATTTACGAACTTCTTTAGCTCTAGTTTCTGTTGTTTGGATTTTTTCATTCATGATAAGGTCTTTAGTTAAATTAGCAAGCATACTTCTTCTGTGTTTATTAGTACGTCCTAATTTTCTATACATAAACTACCTCCTAATCTTCGTCACGGAATCTAAGTCCCATGTCTTTAACTTTGTCAATTACTTCTTTTAATGATTTTTTACCTAAATTACGGATTTTCATCATTTCTAATTCAGATTTTTCAACTAAATCACCTAAAGTATTAACACTAGCTCTTTTTAAACAATTAAATGCTCTTACAGAGAAATCTAAATCTTCAATTGGAGTTTCCAATTTTTTAAGTTTACTGTCTTCTTGTTTAGCAGTTAAAATACCTGTCATATCAGAAATTTCACTTAATTCAACTAAAATGTTGAAATGTTCAATTAAGATACGAGACCCTAAAGCTAAAGCTTCTTCTGGTCTTAATGAACCATTAGTATTAACAAATAATACTAGCTTATCAAAATTAGCATCTTGCCCAACACGAGCAGTTTCTACTTCATAATACACTTTTTCAACAGGTGAAAAAGATGAATCAATTGCAATAAATCCAATTTTTTTACCTTCAATGTGTTTTTTATTATCATTACTTAAAACATATCCACGTCCATTAGCAATGATAATTTCCATATCAAGTTTTCCCCCTTTAGAAATAGTAGCTATTTCTAAATCAGGATTTAAGATTTCAATATCTGGATGAGATTCAAAATTTGAAGCTCTTACAACACCTTCTTCAGAAACAAATAATTTTAAAATTACTTCTTCTTCAGAATGTTTTTTAATAACCATATTTTTTAAATTCATAATAATAGTTATTACATCTTCAACTACACCTTCGATAGTTTGAAATTCTTGTGCTACACCGTCAATTTTAATAGCAACGATAGCACTACCTGGCATACTAGATAATAATACTCTTCTCAAAGCATTACCTAAAGTAATACCAAATCCTTCTTCTAAAGGCTCTAATTCAAATTTTCCAAAATTGTTATTTTCAACATATTCAGTTATTTTATATGATGGTTTTACAAAATTTAGCATTTAACTCCTCCTATCTTAACCTCTTGGTTTTTTTGGTGGACGACATCCATTATGTGGAATTGGTGTTACGTCTGTAATAGTTTTAATTTCTAATCCAGCAGTTTGTAATGAACGGATAGCAGTTTCTCTACCTGATCCCAATCCTTTTACAAATACTTCCACACTTTTAAGTCCCATTTCAACAGCAGCTTTACCAGCAGCTTCTGCACTCATACCGGCAGCGAATGGAGTTGATTTTTTACTTCCTTTAAAACCTAAAGTTCCAGCTGAAGCCCAGCTTATTGCATTTCCATTTGTATCAGTAATAGTTACTATTGTATTATTGAAAGTTGAATGAATAAATGCTTTACCTTCAGGTATATTCTTTTTAACTTTTCTCTTTCTTGCTTTATAAGCCATAGTTTAACCTCCTTTGAAAGTTATTTTTTCTTATTTGCTACAGTTTTACCTTTACCCTTACGAGTTCTAGCGTTTCTGCTTGTTCTTTGTCCTCTTACTGGTAAACCTTTTCTATGACGGCTACCTTCATAACTATTAATTTCCATTTTAGTTTTAATATTCATGTTTACTTCACGACGTAAATCACCTTCAGTGATATGTTTACTAACTTCATCACGGATAGCAGTTAATTCGTCTTGAGTTAAATCTTTAGCGTGTTTATTAACATCAACTTTAGCTTCGCTTAAGATTTGTTTTGATAATGATCTACCAATTCCATAAATATAAGTAAGAGCTATTTCGATTCTTTTTTTATCTGGTATATCTACACCTTTAATACGTGCCATAAAAACACCTCCTATTAACCTTGTCTTTGTTTATGTTTTGGATTAGTACAAATAACGCGTACTTTTCCTTTTCTTTTAATTACTTTACATTTTTCACATATTGGTTTTACTGATGCTCTAATTTTCATAATATTCCTCCTACTATTTTCGGTAAGTAATACGCCCGCGTGTTAAATCATATGGTGAAAGTTCTAACACAACTGTATCACCTGATAAAATGCGAATCTTATTCATTCGGATTTTGCCAGAAACGCGAGCAATAACAGTATGTTTATTTTCTAACTCAACTTTGTACTCATTACCTGGTAAAACCTCAATAACTTTACCAGTCACTTCAATTACATCATCTTTAGCCATTCAAATCACCTCTTCGTTAAAATTTCATAGCCATCTTCAGTCAC
>CAYJEL010000112.1:2081-2605 GCA_964369245.1 uncultured Muribaculaceae bacterium | reverse complement strand
GAGTAGGTAAACTAGTAGAAATGGCTGTCAATAAAGGAAAAGAAGGAAGAAAAGATATTGAATTAGGTATTTGTGGAGAACACGGAGGAGAACCTCATTCAGTAAAATTCTGCCATAATATTGGACTACACTATGTATCTTGTTCACCATTTAGAGTTCCAATAGCTAGATTAGCAGCAGCGCAAGCTAAACTAGAAGAAAAGAAAAAATAATCGCTAATTTCATCACATTATAATAATCCTGAAAGGAATTAAAATGGAAAATTCAAATCATGAATTAAGTAAATATTATACTGAAATACTAGGGTTAAAATTTACTGGTAACGTGTTAATTAGTAAGGAACCCAAAGAAATAACTATTTATAAAGAATTAAAAAAACTTAATTTAGATCTACTATCTCCATCTAAGTCTTTCCAAATTGATAGTGAGCTAGAAAGATTAACTAAATTAAATTTAAAAAAAGAAATTACTGGGATTGAATACTGTAAAATAAAGGATAGCAATAATAATATTGTTGGAGGAAT
>CAYJEL010000112.1:0-2071 GCA_964369245.1 uncultured Muribaculaceae bacterium | reverse complement strand
TTAAATATGATTTTTTAAACGACAAAAACATATTGACTCCTATAGAAATTATAATAATTAATTCTAAAGATTATGAAGTTGTACATAATGTATATTCAGAGGAAGAATGTAACATATCATTAAAAGGAAAATATGCTATTAAAGGATGTATTTCTATCAACCCTTTTTCTAAAGAAATTAAATTCAAAACGACCAATAGAGTATTAGAAAATACCTTTAGCTATTTCTTTTCTATTAAACAAACACCAAACAATAACGAAGAACAAGAAATAAATATAGAAATTCATAAATATGGTAAAAGTGGATATCAAAAATTTACTACTGATTTTAGTGAGTACAAAAGAACAGAACTCGCACATACAATTATGAATAACACATTATTTGGACTAAGTGAGGGAAGTTCTATAAAATTTGCCAATTCAAAAGAAAAAACTCTAAAATATACTTATGAATTATCTGGAGAAATGCCAAAAATAAATGAGAAATTATTATATGTGGAACCTTTAGAGTGTTCAGTTAGAGATGCAATTATAGAAGATATAACTAATAATAATGGGATTCAAGAAATTAGAAATGTTTTAATATTTGCAGGATTAAAAAGAGATATTATAAAAGATATGATTAAAAATTACAAAGGATTAGAAAAAAAAATAATGCATATAGAAGTATCTCATTCAAATGAAAAAAGAATTAAACACAGAAATTTCTGGAAAGCAAATAATAATGAATAAAGGTAACAAGAAAATGGTATTTTATTTATAAAAAAATAGATAGGGATTACTTGCCTACCTAACTACAAGAAGATGCAAGCAGCAATAAAAAAATAAAAATATGGATTAAGATAAAATTATCTTAATCTTTTTTTAATTGTTTTAAAATTGACAAATAATATAATCAAGTGTATATTTAATTAAATACACATTAAAAATCAGGACCAAAATATTAGTAATATAACATCTAATAATTAAAAATAAAAAGGAGTATAAAATGAATTTTATAAATATAGCTTTAGAGAAAATAAAAGAAGAACAAGAATTAAAATTTTTAAAATTTGAAAATGAAACATATGAAGATAATAATTTTGATAAATTAGAGTGTATAAATATTGAGCTTAAAAACATTAAATTTACTAATTGCAGTTTCAATAAAACAACTTTTAGAAACGTAACATTCAAAGATAGTACTTTTGCTAATTGTTCATTTTCAGATTCGTATTTTAAAGATTGTGATTTCATAACCACAAATTTTATAGGTAGTAATTTTAATAATACAATTTTAAAAGAAAGTAAAATAGAAAACTCAAACTTTAAATATACTAACTTAACCAACTCAAAAATTACTGATATCACTTTAAAAACAACTGATTTCACAGAAAGTATTTGGGATGAATGTAAATTAAAAAATATCAAAAACCAAGATTCAAAATTTATCGAAGTTAGTTTTTATAATACAAAACTTCAAAATATAAATTTCTCTAAAAGTCAATTTTTAAATCCTTATGTATCTGAAAGTAAAAAAGAATTAATAGGAGTAAAATTAAGTGAAGTACAGGTTGTAGATTTAATCTCACTATATGGGATAATAGTAGTAGATTAAAATAAAAAAATCAAAAATGTGATACAATAAAAAGTGTTAGGAGCTTTTTAAAATTATTTGCAAGTAAAATAACTTACAAACATTTAACTATTTTGTACAAGTATTAATAAATATAAGGGAGTGTTCATATGAAAGATTATTATAATTATAATAAAGTAGTAGAAGAAGAAAATATAGAAGTACTCTTAGTTTCTAGAGTTTCACTTAATGCAAGAATTTGTGCTTTTCACTTAGCCGATTATTACGATAATAGGTCAAAACTTCTTCAAAAAAAAAATCGAAGAAATACACGAATATGATAGAAAAAATAGATGTATTTCTTGGGGAACTGTAATGACTAGAGAAGAAATTTTATTTGTCTTTGATAAAGATAGTAATTTATGCTGCAGAGATATTGAATTGGATAAATCTTCTTCAAAACAAATATGTTCTAAGCCAAAAATAAAAGAACTTAAAATAAAAAACTAAGGTGATA
>CAYJEL010000111.1:0-2612 GCA_964369245.1 uncultured Muribaculaceae bacterium | reverse complement strand
TATTTTAATTATACTTTTTTTTATTGTATTTGTAAATATTTAGTTTTTGTAATTTCAGATTCTTTTTTTCTATTAAATATTTCATTTAGAGCTTTTTTAAAAGCTTCCTCATACTCTATCTTAGCTCTTTTATCATACGGTAGACACGTAGCTTTAACATTATAGTTTCTGTCTATTGCTACAAACCAATCTTTATTCCCTACTATGTAATCATAGTTTCTAGCATCTAACTGATTGTATTTATAATTATCATTATTTCCAAATTCTTTTTTTGCTGTATAATCAATTAAGTTTAACAATACATTTAAATTTTTGTGGTTTTCATCAATAGTTGTATCATATTCATAATTTTCATCTCTTTCTTGATAGTATTCTTCTTCAGATTGAAAAAATGAATTTCTTTGATATTCTTTTGATTTATTTATAATATAATTGTTTGTTTTTGATGAAGTAAAATCCGTGTGCATTCCACCTTTTATACATAAAATATCTTGAGAATCACTGTATTTTTCTAAATCATTTAACTTATCACCAATATTTAAGTTGCTAAGTGTTACAATTTCTATTGTGTTTTTCTTTTCAGTTTCTGAATAACTATTATTAATAATTTCAGTTGTGCATTTATTTATTAATGGTAATAAAATATCTAATTCTTCTTGCGTTGGTTTTGGGTCAATTCCATTTAAGTGTATTCCGTTGCCACTCCTTATTGTTGGTATAATAAATTTTTTACTATTAACTTCAAAATATATTAAAACTGCATTTTTACTGGTTAAACAGTATTCAAAAAACTTTTGGCCTAATCCACCTATTCTTAAACAGTTTTCGGCATCAATTCCGGCAGCAAGTAAATATTCGGCATCAAATTTAGCTGTGTAATATTTATTATTATGAATACTCCCGCTTACAGATGGTATTGTTGAATATACTTTAAATTTTCGTTTTTTATGTAGTTTTAGTGTTTCTTTTAGTTTATCTATTTCTTTATCAATGATAAAATTATTGTTGTTTACAATTTTTGTTAATGTTGAAAGTTTTATATCTTTTTCGTTAGCTTTGAGTTCCAGTAACTCTATTTTGAATAAATCCATAATATCAATAACCGAATTTAGTGATAAGTTGCTTTTACTAGAAATATTATTAAATCTTTGAAAATTATTAATTAGATGGCTCAAATTATTATTTAATCCTAAAGCTTGTTCATTGTAGATTAATCTAAATATACAATCATTATTTACTTTTAAGTTACCTAATAAAGTTTTTATAAGTGCATCTTGTATTTTGGGATTATTTTCATACATTGTAAATACTTTATTAACATTAACTTCATTAAGATGTTTTTTTAATTTTTGTGCTGTTGTTTTATTTTTTGATTGTTTTGTTTCTAGTTCTCTTTTTAAAATATCATGTATTTCTTTATAAAATAGTTTTTTTATTTGTTCTTCTCTTTTAAAAATTGTATCTTGAAGATATTGTTTTAAATTGGCATCATATTCTTCTTGTGAGGGAAATTTATTTAAGTACTTCAATAGATCTTTTTTAAAATTTTGTACTTTAGTTTCATTTTTTGTACCTAGTAAATCATAAATTACTTGATTATTAAAATTATTAGTTAAAGTTTTTATAACTTCTTCTTCTAACGAATAATGATAAAAACATTTTTGATTACTTAATCTAAATTCATCTCTATTGTATTTGAAGTTGAATTTTGAAATTCTTTTTATACTATCTTCAGTTAGATATGTAAATTTATCATCTAATATCTTTTTTGCATTGTCAAATCCAAATATAATATACAGTTTAACTGCAATTTCGTAATAATTATTATCTTTATCAGTATTATCTTTATTTTTTAGTAATTGAATTATTTTTTTAATGTGTGACTTTTTTAGTTTACTATAGATGTTTATATCTAGAATAAAGTTATTACTAAATTTTATTTTATCTTCTTCTAAAGATGTGAAGCAAATTAAATTGTAATCTTGATATAATTCTTTGTCTATTATGTTTTTAAATTTGCTAATAATTAAATCTTCATTGTCATTTGTTTGTGTCAGTATTTTTGAAAAATCAAATTGCTTAATTAAATCTATGTATTTTTCATCAGTTGCTGTATTTAAAAATTGGTGAAATTGTTCTTTATATTCTTTAGCATTTTCGCTTTCTAATAAAGCTTTAAGCATTTCTTTATCGTTATTTATTAAATTTTTTATAAACATTGTAAATGACTTATTTTGATTTACTATCAAATCATATATTTCTTTATCATTTAATATCTCTAGCTTTTGTTTGTAATTACTATTAGATAAAATTATTCTAATATGAGTAATTGGAAACTGTTTTATATTAAATGATTTTATAAATATTTCTTTTTCTGTCAACTTACTATAAAATGTTACAAATTGGTTTACTGGCATAGTTTTTATTTCTTCAAAATCTTTATTTGTAATACTAATTGTTTGCATATAAAACACCTCGGGTTTATTATACCACTTTTTAATATTTTTGCAATTTCATATTAGTTGATGTTTTTTTCTATTAATAGACAATTTGTGATATTACCACTTGTATTTAAAATTGTGGTTGGAAGTGTTATTAGTGTATTTATTATT
>CAYJEL010000110.1:0-2701 GCA_964369245.1 uncultured Muribaculaceae bacterium | reverse complement strand
ATCACATTATAGATATCGGACCAGAAGGTGGATTTAGAGGTGGAAACATAGTTTGTAAAGGAACACCAGAAGACATTTCTAAATGCCAAGAAAGTCATACCGGAAAATTTTTAAAAGAATATTTAAACAAATAAAAAAGTTATTCAAGTAACTTTTTTTTGCTATTTAAAAAATCCAAAGCATCTTTACTAACATCCAAAGAAAGATAATAACTTAATAACTCTTCAGATAAATTAAAATCTCCTTTCATATTAGAAAAAGCCATTTTAAAAATTTCTTTTTTATCATCTCCATAAAAGAAACAAAAATCATTTAATATATCCCAATAAAAATCTACCCCATAAGGATTTTGTAAACCATTAACAAAATCTTTAAAACTATAAATATATTTTAATTGTATTTTATTACTTAATAACTTTTTAATTAATGAATCAATATAATCAATAAAAATAACAGGACAAAACAAAATTAAATTCTCACCCTTACTATTTTTAAACTCTGGATATTCAAAAAAATCATACAAAGAATTATTTATTAACATCCTTTTTAAAGAAATATGTAAAACACCATGCTCATATTCCGCTGAATTCATACAATGTAACTTAACAACATCACTTAATTCATCCATTTTTGTAATCTCACTTTTAAACTTACCAAATTGTATAAAACGACAATTAGATTTAACTAAAGCATTTTCCATAAAACACCTCCATAAATATATTATACATCAAAAACAATTATAGACAAAATAATTACACGTTTGCCATATCTATTTTTGAATTTTTAAAAAATTATGATATAATAAAATTGAATAAGAGTAGTAATTTAATTTTGTGAGAGTTTGATATATATATAATTCTAAAAAGAAAGGAGGAACTTATATGAAATTTTTTAAATATACGATAATATCTTTATTTGTAGCTTTAATTTTAAATGCCACTTTAACTGCATTTGCAGCTGATTATCCTGCCCCGCCAACTATGAGTACAGGTGTAAAACAAATATCTGTAGGCGGTGGATTCTGGACAAGATACTTAACCAAAAATACCTGGACTATACAAAAATACTATAATTATTACACTGCCACAGTATTAACTGTTCCATGCCCAAATTGTAAAATTGCTGCAAAACCAAGAGATATTGATAATGATGTATATAGTTCAATCGTAACACAAATGGGTGAAACAGATAGTTTTAATAGACCAACACATATTAATTCACCAGATATTTACCAATTATATATTTCAAGATATGATTTCACGCTTTTAACAACTGATCACGCTGGTATATGGATTATTAACGAATAAATATCATTACATATTTAATTCAAACTCTCTTTATTTTTTTTTTAACAAGGAGGTAATCATGAAAATATTGAAAAAAAACTTTTTACTAATAACTTCTTTTTTAATATTATTAGTAATATTACTTATAAATACCAATTCATATATTAACTATCAAAAAGATATAGAACAAAAAAACTTAGAATCATTAAAATTTTGTCAAAGTTTTGAATACCAAACAACAGAATATGAAGCATACTGTAATAATGCAATAAATACTGCCCATTTAAAACTTGATTTTTATACAATGTTTAGTGAAATAACAATTTCTGGATTTAGATATATAGGAATAATTATATTTTTATTTGTAATAACTCCAGCTCTTTACAATATTTGTAAATATCTAAAACATAAACGAATAACTTACGATAGTACTAGAGAAAGTTATAAAACATCAATAAAAAAACTATTCAA
Organism: uncultured Muribaculaceae bacterium; assembly: GCA_964369245.1. Lineage (GTDB taxonomy): Bacteria > Bacillota_I > Bacilli_A > RF39 > UBA660 > Faecisoma. The sequence continues at coordinate 944 of CAYJEL010000110.1, read as the reverse complement.
AGAAAGCTATAAAAGTGCTTTTATATTACCTATAATAATTGCTTTAGCAATGATCTTTAGTTTAATGTTTACAAAAAATATTGACCCTTCATTCTCTATTTATTATGGTTCAGAAATTTGGGAAGAAACAACAATAAATAACTTTTTTATATTTATAAGCCTATATATGCTTAATATAATTATTCATTCTATTCTATATGTTAATATCGCACTATGTATAGCTAGAAAAAAACACAACTTTTTTATAGCCTTAATCTTAACCTTCTTATCAATAATTGCCATAGAAACAATATTAGAAGTATTATTAAACGGTATAATATTTACTATTATATTAAAATCAGATATTGGAATTATTTTTAACATAATTAATTCACTAACATTTAATGACACAGTAGGTATAGGAACGTGCATGATTATACCACTAATTTTAATGATTATTTCTTTTATAGTATTGTATATTATTTATAATAACAAAGAAAAACTAATTATCGATTGCGAAAATAATGCATAGAATGGAGTTTAAAAAAATGAAAATAGAAATAAAAAATATCTCAAAAAAATTTAAAAATTCAGTAGTTTTATCAAATATAAACTTAACTTTTGAAAAAGGTATTTATGGACTTTACGGTCGAAATGGTGCTGGTAAAAGCGTATTTTTAAAACTTATATGTGGATTATATTTACCAACATCAGGCCAAATCCTATTTGATGGAAAAGATTTAAATAAAGAATTAAAATATCCAACTAACCTAAGAGCCTTAATCGAAAAACCATCCTTCTTTCCAGAACTAAGTGGTTTTGATAATTTAAAACTACTAGCCAATATACAAAAAAAAATTACAGATAAAGACATCGAGGAAGCCTTAAAAATAGTTAATTTATCAGAAGAAAAAAATAAAAAATATGGCATGTATTCACTAGGAATGAAACAAAAACTAGGCATA
>CAYJEL010000109.1:0-2709 GCA_964369245.1 uncultured Muribaculaceae bacterium | reverse complement strand
ATGTTAAATAAAGAAATTGCTGATATTAAATCTAGATATCAAACTGAATATGATAAAACTATACAAGAGAGACTAAGACAAGATTATGAATCTTTAGAGTATTTTATTTCACAACTTGTAAGTTCTCAATCTAAGGTTTATGATTTTCAATTACATATTATGATTACTGCTAATTCTGATGAGGAATTAATAGCTAAAAAAATGCAAGTTAAAAGTTATATTGAAGCTATGGAGATGAAAGCTTTTCCTTTACGATTTGAGCAAGAAAGAGTTTTAAAATCTATTTTACCAATATATCCTAAACAACATATTGAAGATAGAATAGGTACTCCTATTCCTTCTCCTACTATAGCTGCTATGTATCCATTTATATTTGATAGTATTAAAGATCCAGGGTTATCATGTTTATTAGGTGTTGATTTCTCTGGGGGGGTTATTTTATTTAATCAATTTTTATATCAAATTAAAAAGGAACATAATAGAAATAATGCTAATATGATTATTTTAGGTACTTCTGGTAGTGGTAAATCTACTGCTGCTAAGATTTTACTTAGAACTAGTATTAGAAATGATTATCAGTTAGTAATAATTGATCCTGAGGGTGAATTTGAAGATATGGCTCGTCTTTATGAAGGTGATTATATAGACCTTGGTAAGGGTGGAGAATTTGGGATGATTAATCCTTTAGAAGTTGTTGTAGATGCTGATGAAGAGGAGTTAAAACAAGGATTAGGTTATACTGTTTTAACTAGAACATTGTCAACTATTAAGGCTTTTATTAAATATTATGACCCTTCTATTGAAGAAGATGTTGTTAATATATTTAGTGAAATTGTACAGGAAACTTACAGAAGATTTGGCATTGATTTTACAACTGACTTTACACAATTAAAATCAACTGATTATCCAACTTTTAGGGATGTTTATGCTACTGTAAGAGGTAAGTTGTTATCTATACCTGAAAAAAATCAGGAAAAAGATATATTAGAGAAATTAGAAATTAAATTAAGACCTTTAATTAAGGAATTAAAATATTATTTTGATGGTCATACTTCTATTCAATCTAATAGTAATTTTGTTGTTTTCAATATAAAAGAATTAATGAATAGTGATAAAAATATTAGAAATGCATTATTCTTTAATGTTTTAAAATATGCTTGGAATTTAACTTTAAATCCAAATATAAATACTGTTTTAACTGTTGATGAAGCTCATGTTTTATTGGCTGGTAATAATAGTTTAGGAGCTGATTTTTTAGCTCAAATTCAAAGACGTGCTCGTAAATATAATACTGGTACAGTTATAATAACTCAACAGCCATCTGATTTTAGTGATCCTGCTGTAATAACACAAGGGAAAGCTATATTTGATAACTCGTCTTATTATTTAGTAATGGGACTTAAAAAACAAGCTGTTGAAGATTTGTCAAAATTAATTGACTTAAATGAAAATGAAAAGGATAGTATTAAAAAATATACTCAAGGAGAAGCATTATTTGTTTGTGGTAACAGACGAATGCGTATTCAAGTCATTGCTACGGAAAAAGAATTAGATTCTTTCGGTAGTGGCGGAGGACTATAAGATAAGTAGGTGAGGAAATGGATTATAATTATGAACCTGATGAGAATGATATTAATAATAATCAGGGTTTAGAATCTGTTTCTGATCCTGCTTTTAATTTACCTAAAAATAATCAATCAAATCAAGGTGAAGCTAAGCAAGGTGATAGTTCTACAAAAAAAGCTGCAAATTTAGTTGGTAAAGGAGCTGCTACTTACTTTGGTGGTACCGCTGGTGCTAAAATGTATGATAAAAGTGATGAAATTCCGGTTCTTGGAGATGCGAAGAAATTTGGAGTTGATACTCTTGCTAATGAAATCGATAAGTCACCAGCTGGAGCTAAAGCAGCTGAAATACTTGATAAATCTGGTGTTTTAGATGCAGCTTCCAAAGGTTTGGATGCAGCCACTGGTTCATCTAGTAAAAAGGATGTTGGGGCGGAAGACCCTGAACCTAGTGGTGAAGCAACTGGCACAACTAATTTTAAACCTAATATATTTGTTATAGGAGCAATTGCATTATTTTTATTATTTTTCGGTGGGATTATATTAATTGGAGCGGCTGTGAGTTATATGACACAAACCTTAGCTCCATTGTTTAAAGCTGAAGAAGTTTTAAATCAAGTTGGTGATGGGTTTGAAAGTTTTGGTGAGCATTTAGCTAATTTGGCTACTGGATGTGGTTGGACTTCTCAGGATGAATGTAATGAACAAACTAAATTTTATGATGAACTTATTAAAGTTGAAAAAGAATTTAGTAGTTATGGTGTTAATCTAGATACTACGTTAATAATTGCAACGTTAACTAATGATATGACTTTAGAGTCTTTTGATAATGGAGGTTCATTTGATGAGGAGTCTATCTCGGAAGATGATAGTGATAATTATAAAAATGCTCGTAAAAATATATGGATACTAGCTGATGAGATGGCTCCAGTTAAAATTAATATTGAAGTTGATCCTATTACTGGTATTGAATATGAAGAAAGATCTCGAAAGTTAGATATGGAAAACTATATGAATTTTTTAGAAACGAAATTCATAGCAGATTATTATTTTCCTGGTTATGAGGGAAATGATTTACAATTTAAAATAGACAGTGTTTTAGAATTTATAGAATTTAGAATTGATTTATATGAATCATTAGAGG
>CAYJEL010000108.1:0-2713 GCA_964369245.1 uncultured Muribaculaceae bacterium | reverse complement strand
GCTGCAACCATTATACGAGAACTTAAACTTGTTGAACTATCCCATTCACCACCTACAAGTCTAAAATCAGTCGCTCCTCCTGAACCCGCTCCTGCTGTTTCTTCAGGATAAAATGAAGAGATTTCTCCACCATTATATCCATAAGAATCTAAATCTCCAAAAGAAGTTGCTACTTTTCCTTGTCCACCTACTTGAACATAAATAGTTTCACCTTTGTTTAAATATATATATCCAGCAGTATATGCTCCATAACTACCAAGATATTCACCATTAGAACCTCCTTGTGCTCCCCAAGCTTCCATAAAATAATATCCATCTTTTTCAGCTGTAAAAGTTTGAACATCTCCTGTATAGGCAAATTCATATTTAGTGTTTAAATCATATGGAACACATTCTTCAGCATCTTTAATACTGTTGTCTTCATTTATTTCTTTATCACTAAATCCTTTGGTATAACATACACCATCTAAATAAATGGCTAAATAAACATTTCCCTCTTCATCTATTTTTATATTACCATTTTCAGGTTTTTCATTTGTTGTTTCAATTTTTAAGTAGATGTTTTCTGTACTATTAAAAATAGTATCATTTAATATACCTTGAGCATAATATTGTTCTGCTCCACCTAACAATAATTCAACTTGTGACCTATTAGCTGATTTTTTTGAATCTTCAATTACATTTAAAATTATTGGAGTTGCAATTAAAGCTATAATCGCTAAAATAATAATTACTGCTAAAAGTTCTATTAAAGTAAATCCTTTTTTCATTTAAACACCTCTATACTATAAATTAATTATATAATTTTTTAAACTTTTAAGCAATGTTTTTTTACCTACTTATTCAATGGGATTAAAAAAACTTCTTAAATTTTTAAGAAGTTAGTTGTTTTAATTTAATTTCGTTATATAAATAAATCCGTTTCCTGAATTTTTTCCTGGATACATTGCTACGTCTTCGAATTTCAGTCCTGAATAGTGAATATTATTTTCTGTTATAGTAGAATCAGTTTCTGAAGTAACACTTTTGCACCCTTCACATCCCGAGGCATAAGATGTTCCTCCCGTTGAGTGGTAATGTAATCCATCAGTTGGATCTTTAGTTATAGTGTTTCCACCGATTCCGCCAAAGTATCCACCGCCACCTCCTGCTCCTCCTGAACCGGTTTTCCCTTCATTTACTTCTCCTGCTTGCCCAATTCCAAACTGATATACAAGATTAGAGGTTATTCCCATTATGTTAACTGCTTCTAGAGCACCTCCAGATGCTCCTTCTATGGTTAATCTGGCTCCACCGCCACCTGATGCAACAATAATTCTTGAATTTAGTCCATTAAAATCATTCCAATCACTTGAAGTTAATCTTAAATCAGTAGCTCCACCGCCACCACCTGAATTTTCTGGTGTTTGAGATGTTTCATCATCTTTTGAACCATTTCCACCACCATTGTAGCCACCAGAACCACCATTTTCAATAGTTGCATTGTTACCTTTACCACCTATATGTGCATATAGTGTTGTGGGATTTTTTAAATCTAGTGTTCCGTTTACGATTGTTCCTTCTCCTCCAAATGCTCCAAATACTCCTTCTGCTAATGAATTACCGCCTTGTGCTCCAAATAAAGTAATATCGTATTCTCCTTTTTCTAGAGTAATTTCCTGCTCTGTTCCTGTATATACATATACTTTAGTTAATTCAATTGATTGTGTTGTTTGTCCTACATATGTTATTCTTGCATACCCATTTCCAATATGACCTGTTTCATGAGTGTAATAACCTCCATTAGGATTTGGCATAAGTGTTAAATAAGATTTTTCATTTGTCCAGTTATAACCGTTTCCATCTATCATAATAGTATTTAAAAATACTTTTCCAGTATAGTGAACTGAGCAATCATAATTTGTATTACCTGTTACACAGCTATCTTTAGGACTTTGATCTGTTTCCGATTTAATAGCTACTGCTCCTGTGTGTCCTGATATGTATGAAGTTCCACCAATTCCTGGATTTACATAAGTGCCAGTATTATCTGCATAACCTCCGTAATAACCGCCACCAGCTCCTGCTAAAGAGTAATTAGTAGTTTTAAATTCTGCATTTTGTCCTATACCGAATTGATAACCTGTTGTTTGATTAGTTAATTTTGAATCACTTGTATTAATAGCTGCTAAACCAGCACCTGGTTCACCTTTTTTTAACGAGGGACTTCCACCTGCACCACCAGCTACCATAATTCTAGAACTAAGTCCTGATTCACTATCCCAGTCACCAGCAATTAATCTAAAATCTGTTGCTCCACCACCTGCACCATCTGCCTCATCATCATTGTGGTCATGTTCACCATTTCCACCTCCGTTATATCCTCCTAAGCTAATATTTTTATATTGTCCATCTTGTCCTTTCCCACCAACAGTTACATAGATTTTTTCACCTTTATTTAAATATATATATCCGGCTGTATAAGCTCCATCTCCACCTAAGCAATGACCTACTTCTAAGCAACCTTCTCTAGGATCCTCTCTATTTCCATTATCCAATAAACTCAATCCACCTTGAGCTCCCCATGCTTCCAAATAATAATATCCGCTAGCAGGTACAGTAAATTCTTGAACTGTTCCTGTAAAATCATATTTTACTTCAGTACCTATTGGTAATTCGTATGGAACACATTCTTCAGCATCTTTAATACTGTTGTCTTCATTTATTTCTTTAT
>CAYJEL010000107.1:0-2743 GCA_964369245.1 uncultured Muribaculaceae bacterium | reverse complement strand
GACTTTTTATCTAGTATGTCACATGAAATAAGAACTCCTTTAAATGCAGTAGTTGGTTTTTCTGAGTGTATTAGAAGTGCTGAAACATTAGAAGAAGCTAAAGAAGACGCGTTAGATGTAATTAGTGCTTCAAATACCTTATTAGAAATAGTTAATGGAATATTAGATATATCTAAAATAGAAGCTGGTAAATTAGAATTAATAGAAAAAGATTATGATTTCAAAAAAATTGTTACTGATGTTGTTAAATTAGCTAATGTAAGAATAGGTGAAAAACCTATTGAATTAAAAGTTAGTGTTGCAGATGATGTTCCAGAAATATTATATGGAGATCAAATGAATGTTAAAAAAATAATAGTTAATTTACTTACTAATGCTGTTAAATATACTGATGAAGGTTATATTTTCTTTAAAATTTTATCTGTTAAAAAAGATAATGTTTGTCGTTTAATTGTTTCAATTAAAGATACAGGAAGAGGAATTCAAAGAGAACAAATAGATAAACTATTTACAAAATTCCAAAGATTAGATGAAGATAAAAATACAACTATAGAAGGAACTGGATTAGGTTTAGCTATTACTAAACAATTAATTGAAATGATGAACGGTACTATTAGTGTTAAGTCAACATATGGTGAAGGATCAGAGTTTATAATGGCGATAGATCAAAAATATAGTGAATTAAATGAAATAGAAGAAAAAATTGAGAAGATTGAAGTAGCTGATTTACAAGGTAAAAAAGTATTAATTGTTGATGATAATGATATAAATATTAAAGTAGCTAAAAAAATATTAACTAAGTTTAATTTAGATATTGATTCTTGTGATAGTGGATTTAAAGCTATTGATTTAGTAAAAGAAAATAATTATGATTTAATCTTAATGGATGATATGATGCCTAAAATGAGAGGTACTGAAACATTAACAAAACTAAAAGAAGATGATAATTTTAAAACTCCAGTTATTGCTTTAACTGCTAATGCTTTAACAGGTATGAGAGAGTTTTATTTAAATTATGGATTTGAATCTTATTTAGCAAAACCAATTGATAAAACAGAATTAGAAAATGTTTTAACAACATATGTTAAAGGTGATAAAAAAGTTAATATTAATATAAATATCAATAATAATTACAATATAAATGATGTTGAACAAGTAGTTATTGTTAAAAGTGATATAAAAGCTTTAATAGTTGATGATAATAAAATAAATCTAGCTATAGCTTCAAGATTTTTAAAAATGTTTAATATTGATGTTGAGGTTGTTGAAAGTGGATATGATTGCTTAGAAAAATTAAATACTAATAACTATGATTTAATATTCATGGATGTAATGATGCCAGGAATGTCTGGAGTAGAAACATTAAATAAATTAAGAGAAAATAATATTGAAGCTCCAGTTATATGCTTAACTGCAGATGCTTTGGAAGGTTCAAAAGAAAAATATTTAGATGAAGGATTTGATTATTATATTTCAAAACCAATATCTAAACAAATAATGGAAAATGTTTTAAAATTTTTCGATTTAATGTAGGAACACGATTGGTGTTCTTTTTAGTTTGACATTTATTTTAATTATGGTATAATATACACCAATTCGTTAAAAAAGGGGAGAAATTATGGAATCATTAACAATATTAGATGAAAAAAAATTACAATTAGAAAGTAAAATAAATGAACTAGAAAGTAAAAAAAATCTACAGTTAGATTGTGATGTAATTGTAAGTCCAATTAGAGAATTAAGATTAAAAAAAGATAATTGCAAAAAAGCATCGGATATAGCTTGGATAATTAGAAACATTACTTTTATACTAGCTCTTCCTTGTTTTATAATTCCGTTTAATCCAACTTTATTACCTTTAACATTACAATATGTATTTTTAGTACCTGCTGTAATTGCTGGATTATCGAGTGTTTCTGCTGTAACACTAATGCAATTTGAAAAATATTATAGTGTTAATATAGAAAAAGAACAAAACAAAATAAATAAATATTATGAAATTTTAAATAATAATAAAAAAATTAATGAATTAAAAGAAGAACTTTTAATAGTTAATGATTTAAGACGAGAATTAAGGGTTTTATCGATTAATAAAGAAAATGAAGTTGTTTCATTAATAGAAGTTTGTGAAGAAAAAAATCATGATTTAGTAAATAATTCACCAAAAATAAAAAGAATGTATATAAAATAAAATTGTATTTTGTACATAAATTCATTAGAAAAAGGGGGATTTCGAATGAAAAAAATATTTAATAAGGTATTTGATATAAATAGATTTTATACTATTTCTATCATTACAATGGCAAGTGTAGTTGTTTTAATAAATACATCGTATATAATTAAAATTATTTTTATTTCTGTTGCCTTAGTATGTGTTTTAATTGAAATTATAAATATTACAAAGAAAGATTACTAAAAGTAATTTTTTTTAATATAATTTTATAGGTGATTACATGCCATTTATTTTAACTTTTATTGCAGGATTTTCTACTTTTGTAGGTAGTTTAACTATTTTATTTAAAAAAAATTCTAAATTTTTACTTTCTTTAGCTTTATCTTTTTCAGCTACTATTATGATAGGGATATCATTATTTGATTTAATTAAAGAGTCTTTTCACTTTATTAATGAAGTTGTTTTTTTAAAGGTTATATATATATTAATATTTGTAAATATTGGAATAATAATAGGTTTTTTATTTAATAAAAAGATTGTTATTGATAATAAATTATATAAAGTAGGTGT
>CAYJEL010000106.1:0-2755 GCA_964369245.1 uncultured Muribaculaceae bacterium | reverse complement strand
GACTTTTAATCAAAGGGTCACAGATTCGAGTTCTGTACAGGACACCACTTTGAAAAACAACTCACATTTTGTGAGTTTTTATTTTGTGTGATATAATAAACTTAGGAGGTAACTTATGAATTTTTATTATTGTAAACATTGTAAAAATGTTATAATCAAACTAAGCGATAAAAACAATGTAGAGTGTTGTAACGAGGAAATGGGAATCATCACTCCTAATACAGTTGATGCATCTCAAGAAAAACATGTACCTGTAATTACTGAATTAAATGGGGAAATAAAAGTAACAGTTGGATCTTTAGAACACCCTATGGAAGAAAAACATTATATAGAATTCATTGTTTTAAAAGAAGAAACAATCAAAATAAAACATTTAAAACCAGGTGAAAAACCTGAAGCACTATTTACTACAAAAACAAAAAAATTTGAAGTATATGCTTATTGCAATATACATGGTTTATGGAAAGCTAATTAAGCTTTTTTTATTGTTATAATATTTAAAAAATGGTATAATTTATATACTAAAGGAGAAAAAAATATGGAAAAAAGAATTAATGAATTAATTGAAATTATAAACAAAGCTAATTTAGATTATTATGTTTTAAATACATCAAATATATCAGATCAAGAATACGATAGATATATGCAAGAATTAATGGGATTAGAAGAAAAATATCCACAGTATAGTAAAGAAGATTCTCCGACAAAAAAAGTTGGAAGCATAATAATAGATAAATTCGAAAAAGTAAATCACGATATTCCTATGTTATCTTTAGGAAATGTTTTTAATGAAGAAGAAGTTTTAAATTTTTTAAATAAAATCAATGAAGAAAAAGAAACAAAAATAGTTTGTGAACTAAAAATTGATGGTATATCAGTCTCCCTTAAATATGAAAAAGGAACCTTAAAAAAAGCTGCAACACGTGGAAATGGTGTAATCGGTGAGGATATTACCCACAATGCTTTAACAATCAAAACAATACCTTTAAAATTAAAAGAGGAAGTAGATATTGAAGTACGTGGTGAAATATACATGAGTAAAGACTCTTTTGATGAAATTAATAAAAAAAGACAAATGAATAACGAACCGTTATTAGCAAATCCAAGAAATGCCGCTTCAGGAACTATGAGACAATTAGATAACAAAATAGCTAAAGAAAGAAAGTTAGATTGCTTCGTTTATAGTCTTCCACAACACAAAAATGAAGAAACTCATTACGAATCACTAAAATATTTAAAAGACCTAGGATTTAATGTGAATGAAAATATTGAAATTTGTAATACAAGTAAAGAAATTTTAGAGTATATAAATCATTGGACAGAAAATAGAAACAATTTACCCTATGAAATAGATGGAGTTGTTTTAAAAGTAAATGAATATAAAGTACAGGATGAACTAGGTTTTACCAGTAGAACTCCAAAATGGGCAACAGCATACAAATTTCCAGCTGAAGAAGTACTAACAAAACTAAAAGATATAATATTTACAATAGGAAGAACAGGACAAATAACTCCTAATGCTATTTTAGAACCAGTTAGAGTAATGGGTTCAATAATTAAAAAAGCAACATTACATAACGAAGACTTCGTAATAAATAAAGACATAATGATTAATGATACAGTATCAATAAGAAAAGCAGGAGATGTTATTCCAGAAGTTGTTGAGGTAATAAAAAATCGTAGAACAGGAACAGAAAAATCATTTAAAATGATAGAAAATTGCCCTATTTGTAATTCAAAACTAAAAAAAATAGACTCAAGCTATTTCTGTGTTAATGAATATTGCGACAAAGTTAATATAGAAGCATTAATACATTTTGTAAGTAGAGAAGCAATGAATATTGAAGGACTTGGAGAAAAAATAATCGAAGAATTTTATAACTTAAAATATTTAAAAAATATCATTGATATTTATGATTTAAAAAATTATGAAGCAGAACTTAAAGAACTAGAAGGATTTGGAAATAAAAGCATTGAAAATATATTAAATAACATTGAAAACTCAAAAAATAACTCACTAGAAAAACTATTGTTTGGTTTAGGAATAAGACATGTAGGAACTCAAACAGCCAAAATCTTAGCTAAACAATTTAATAGCTTAAAAAACATAAAAGAAGCAAAATTTGAACAACTAATTGAAATACACGACATTGGTGATAAAATAGCCCATTCAGTGACAAATTATTTTATAAACAATGATATTATAGATCAATTAAATAAACACAATATTAATACAACTTACATTTCTAATCAAGAATCAAATATTTTAGAAGGACAATCATTTGTTTTAACAGGAACATTAGAAAACATAACAAGAAATGAAGCAAAAAAAATAATTGAATCCCTAGGTGGAAAATCAATTGAAAGCGTTAGTAAAAATACTGATTATGTTATTGTTGGTGAAAATCCAGGCAGTAAATACGAAAAAGCAATTAAGTTAAATGTAAAAGTGTTAAGTGAAAATCAATTTTTAGAAATGTGTAATTACAAAGTTTGAAAAAAAATCTAAATTTTGATATAATTATAACGATGATAAAAGGGGGGTAATTATGAACGACAATTTTAATCCATATAATCAAAATATGCAAAATAACAATTCATATAATCCAAATGATAATAACCAAAATAATAATTTAAATGAAAATATAAATAATATAGGAGCGACACAAGTACAACAACAAACACCAATGTTTGAAACATCTGTACAACCAGTACAACCACAAACACCAATGTTTGAAACACCTGTACAACCAGT
>CAYJEL010000105.1:0-2759 GCA_964369245.1 uncultured Muribaculaceae bacterium | reverse complement strand
CAATTAAAAATTCCTCTAACCAATTTTTACTTTCCATATCTAAACCATTAGTAGGCTCATCTAAAAGTAAAATATCAGGTTCACCAAATAAAGCTTGCGCTAGTAAAACCTTAACCTTATCACTATCTTTTAAATCCTTCATCATACATTCATGCAAAGAAACATCTAAACCTAAACCAGATAATAAAATTCCAGCATCACTTTCCGCTTGCCAACCATTCATCTCAGCAAAAGTACTTTCTAACTCACCAGCTTTAATACCATCTGCTTCAGTAAAATCTTCCTTCATGTATATAGCATTTTTTTCTTGCATAACCTCATAAAGTTCAGTATTACCCATAATAACAGTTTCTAAAACTTGATATTCATCAAATAAATGATGATTCTGTTTTAAAATAGAAATTCTTTCACCCTTACCAATTGATACATCACCTTTAGTAGTTTCAATTTCTCTACTTAATACTTTTAAAAATGTTGATTTACCAGCACCATTAGCTCCAATCAACCCATAACAATTATTATTATTAAATTCTAAGTTAACATTTTCAAATAACGTTCTTGTTCCAAATCTTAACGTAATATTATTTGCTTTTAACATAAAATCCCCTCCAAACTATTTAATTTTACCACAATTAAATAAAAAAAACTATATAAATCATATAGTTTTATTACTAAAATTTAATCTTTTATTATCAATTTTTAAAACATCTTCTCCACTACTATAAATATCACTACTTAAAACTTCCCTACTAAATAATTTAGTAACACAAAAAGAATCTTTTAATCCACTTATAAATGTAATTCCATTATTAGTATTAGCTTTAATATAATACTCTTCATCTTCATTTTTATCATAAATAGCCATCCTAAAACAATCTTCACTAAAACTACCATTTACTAAAACAACCTTTTTTCTTAAAACATCAACCTTAACACTATTATTAATAACCACATTATCCTTAACTTCAAATATAGAAGAAATAGTCTTTAAATTACATCCTTCAAATAAAAAACTTACATAATAATCCAAAAATTCATTATTTACTTTCACAATCTCACTTCCTGATACATTATTATATCAAAAAATTAAAATAAGTAAACAAAAAAAGAAGTTAACCTTCTTATCTTACTATAAAATTAACATTACTAGATTTTCCCTCAGATGCATTAAACATATCAGCATCTGCTTGTGTCCTAGCATATGCAGTACTAACTCCGGTTGTATACATAAACATACAATATACACTTCCAACATTACTTGTATCAAAACTTCTTAAATCCAAACTTGTTAAACTACTAGCATCAAAAAACATATGATTCATATCAGTTACATTACTTGTATCAAAACTACTTACATTTAATACTGTCATATTTGCTGTACCCATAAACATACCACTCATATCTGTAACTTTACTTGTATTAAAATTACTTAAATTTAAAGTTCTAATCGCTAACATTCCATTAAACATACCAGCCATATTCGTAACATTTCTAGTGTCAAAACTGCTTAAATTCAAACTATATAATTCCTTTACATCTCGAAACATAGAATACATATTAGTAACACTAACCGTATTAAAGTTATCTATATTCAAATCACTTAAACTATGCATTCCCATAAACATATAAGACATATCAGTTACTTTACTTGTATTAAAGCTACTTAAATTCAAAGTAGATAATTTATTAGTATAAGCAAACATACTAGACATATACATCACATTGTTTGTTTCGAAACTACTCAAATTTACATTACTTAATTTAGAAGATGCATAAAACATTCTAGACATATCTGTTACATTACTTGTGTCAAAATTACTTAAATCTAAATTTATCAAACTACTTGCATTAGAAAACATATCAGACATATCTGTTACTGTACTAGTATTAAAATTACTTAAATCTAAACTTGTTAAACTGCTTGCACTACTAAACATAGCAGAGATATTAGTTACATTATTTGTATCAAAATTACTTAAATCTAAACTTATCAAACTACTTATATACCTAAACATTCCAGACATATTTACTACATTACTTGTATCAAAACTACTTATATCTAAACTTACTAAACTCCTTACAGCATTAAACATTCCAGACATATTTACTACATTACTTGTATCAAAACTACTTAAATTTAAACTTGTTAAACTACTTGCACCGTAAAACATTTCCGACATATCAGTAACATTACTTGTATCTAAAACATCATTAAAATTAATTGCTTCAACTTTAATAAAATAACAAAACATTGAGTTTTTTTTAGAATAATTACAAGTACCACCTAACTCTTCATGAGCTATAATAACATCATTAGCCTCAATATTAAGTATTTGTTTACCACCTACTTCTTCAATATAACCTAAAACCTTCATATCATCATTTTCTGAAAAGTCCCATTTAATTGAAGCAGTATCATATTTACCTGAAAAAGAAGAATAGAAATTAACCTCAGTAATTGTACTTCTATAATTACCTATTTTACTTTGAAATTCAGCCCCACTTTCCATTAAATTAATATAAGCCTCATTATCATCAACAACATTACACTCTTCTTCATATTTAAACTCATATTGCTTAATATTGTCTTTCCAAGCATAAACAATACATCCCTCTAAATCCTCACCATTAATAGGATTTTTAGGTATTTCTGTTATTAAACCAGAATTAATCAACTCATCAAAAGTTAACGATTTATATTTATTATTATCATACCCTAATTCATAACTAGTAGCGTAAGTTCTAGAATGTTCTAATAA
>CAYJEL010000104.1:0-2785 GCA_964369245.1 uncultured Muribaculaceae bacterium | reverse complement strand
GTTGCCCTTTTTTAATTTCATCTTCTTTTTGTGCCATAACAGCTTTTCCTAAATCTAACATTCCATAAATTATAAGAATAACTGGAATAACAACTTGAATTACAGTTATAATAGTACTAACAAGAGTTGGAATACTACCATCAAATGATAATCCATCAATGCTACCACAAGTATAATAATCTAAAATATACATAATTTCCTCCTAAATTCTATAAATATTTTATAATAAATTTAAACATTTGTCAACATTAACTAATGATGTAAAATATAATCACCATTACTATTTTTCGAAGCTTTAACAGTTGTTTCAGGTGAACCAACTATTGCATTAAATGCCGTTTGATCAACAGTTACATTAAATTCCTCACCACTAACTTGAACTTCAAAAGAATCAGCTCCAGACATACATGCTGAATTACGTTCCGATTCTCCCTCAAAAACTATAACACATATTTCTTCACTTTCTTTGTAAACTTCTACAAATAACATTACATCACCAAATAAATCAACTTCGTAATCAGCTTCTGTAACTTCATCTTTAGAATCATCAGAATCATCATCTTTATCATCTGTTTCATTATCAGAACCACTATTAGAGCTTACATTACCATTACAACTATTACTAGTAAAACAGTCAATACACTTAAACATACTATCTACATCTGAAGAATCAGCTGCAATACCAACAACTAACTTAACAATAACAATTACTAAAAATACTAATGCCCCAGCTATTAATCTCTTAATAAAAGTTGATAATCCTTTTTTAATTTCATCATCTTTTTGAGAAGTAATCGCCTTAACAAAATCTAACATCCCCATTATAATTAAAATAATAGGCACTGAAAACTGTAAAATAGTAATTATAGTACTAGTTAATTCAGCTATTCTAAGAGGTATAGTAACATTACCACATGTAATAGCATCATAAGTTTCAGCAGACGCCACAACAACACCAGTTAAAAATGTACCTAACATAAACATAACTTTTTTCATTAAAATATTCCCCATTTCTTTTTAGTTTCTTTAGATTGTACTTCTTGTCTAACAAAACCAACTTGATATAAGAAATTATCTAAAATTGGTAAATGAGCATCTCTTTCATTAAATGAAGGTAAATTATATGAAAACTTAACCTTTGCTTCATATTCTAATTCAACCACTTCTTTATTAGAAAGTACACTTTGATTTAAAACTAAAATTTTTCCTGCTGCATCTTTAAAAGCATTTTTATTCAAATGCATTAATTTATTTAATTTAAGCATAGAAGGTTCAACTAAATAAATCATTTCTCTAACCACACCCAAAGCTTGAGTAGAATTACCAACATCAACTATTATAACTTCATTATCACTATGAGAATTAATAAATTGACTTATTTCATTGGAAGTTACACTAAACATCCTTTTATCATTAAAATATTTAAAATCAGTTCCATCAACTTCTACTCCAATAACACTATAATTTTTACTTAAATTTCTCATCATCAAATAAGTTAAAGTAGTTGCCCCTGAATTTTGTGTTAAATTTTTAACACCAATAACCCTACAACCACCACCAAAATCAGAATGCACAGCAGGTTGATTTACTGCAGCATTAATTTGGTGATATTGCGCAACATGACGATAACTATTTGGCGAATTATATAAATACATAATTCCCTCAGCATTTTTAGTAAAATTATAAATACCCATTGATATTAAAGAAGATAAAAAATTATTAGTAGCTGAATCTTCTTCACTAGTATTATCTAATAATAAAATTAATTTTTCCATATCCAAAGATATAGATAACTTTTGTAAAGTTGTAATATCTCTATAATTTTTTAAAGCTGTAATATCCAATATCATTCTTTGATAAAAGAAATTTTTAAAAGTTTCAATTATTTCTTCAACTTCAAACTCACCATTTAAAGATTTAATAATATCTAAATTTAAACCTTCCAAAATGCTTTGTTGTTTATTACCAATAATAACATTCATTATCCTTCAACCCCATCTAAATCGTATAAAGTTCTTGTTTCACCATAAATTGGAATATCAAATAACCCACCAACCAAAGGAACATCTACATGTATAAAAGCAGTAACTCCATAATAATATCCATATTTATCCTTGAATTGATAAATACAATAATCATAATTAGATAATGTTTCCATTAAAACACTACCCTCTTTTCTTGCTTTACAATCAGGATTTTGCACAATTTTATATCCTATAGCAGATAAATTATCATCTATTTTTAAAGCAGCAGCTTCATTATAACCATTATATTCCTCTAAAATATCTATAATTCTATTTCTAATTTTAAAACCTTTAGTATAAGAAATAGAACCAACATATAAAGCTACAAATACTCCAGTGAATATTAAAACAAGATTAAATATAAACGTAGTTGATATTGCTTCTTTCATTTCTACTCACCATCCTAAAATAATTATACTATAAACAAATATAATAAACAATAATTTTTAAAAAAAATATCATATTAATACAAAAAAAGAAGAGAAAACTCTTCTTTAATTCATTAAATTTAAATTTTTTCCAATTAATTCTAAAGTTTTTTTATCAGAAATTTCCTCTAAATACACTTCATCATTTTCTTTTACTTCTTTAATAAATTTAATATCATCAGTAATCTCTTCACCATCTTCAGATAATTTCAAAACTACATAATAATTATCGTTTTTATAAATAGCTTGCTTAGAAACAATATATTTATCTCCACTATCTAGTACAAACACTTTACCTATATTATTAACCATAATTTATTCCCCTTTATTATA
>CAYJEL010000103.1:0-2824 GCA_964369245.1 uncultured Muribaculaceae bacterium | reverse complement strand
AAATATTTTGAGTTTGCTAAAGACTTATTTAAGTATGATATTTTATCTCGTGATAGATATGATGATATAAAAGAGGTATATGAAAATTCTGAATATAAAAACAAAAAAAGAGATGACTTTGAAAGATAAGTCATCTCTATAATTTTATTTTTTCTTTAGCGTTAATACCGCTGGATTTACTGTTTCCTTTACTTCTTCGTCTTTTACACCATATCGTGAATTCCAGTATTGTCTAAATTGTTCTCCATTTATATATGCTTGAGCTACTACATTCGCAACAGAACCTGCTTGATATCCTGTTAATCCCATTTCTTTATTAAAAACTAAATCAAGAGCTTCTTCATACGATACACCAGTTTCTATTTTTTTCATTAAATTAATACTAGCTTCTACTACACATGCAGAATATCCATCTTCTGTATTATTAGTTACGAAAGTAATCCAATCAGCACCAATTTCAGGTTTTACTAATTTAAGTCCTTCTTCTATGTATCTTTGACGATTATTTCTATCATGTTCAGCAGACTTAGCCAAATATAACTCTCTTTTTTCTTCTGCTTTTACTTCTTCATTATATTTTTCATCTACTATTCTATTGCCATAAAGCAATTTTTTAAAATCATAAATTTCTTCTCTATCTCTAACATCATAAGCATCAGGAATAGTTTCATTTTCAAACAAAGTCATTCCAATCTCATCTCTAACATAAGAAATAGCGGCTCCATAACCTACAAATGGGATACCTGTATGATTAACAACTAAATTACAATATTCATTTACTTCACTTAATATTCCTTCTTCATACATAGGCATTCCATAATGCCAAGCTAAACATTTTACTTTTTTACCAATGTTTTGTTTTAAACTTTCAAACATCTCTTCACATTTTTCTTCTCTAATCGAAGCATCTTCTCTTGATATTTCAATGCCACATATTGCAGCCACTTCTTGATATGGAAAAGCTGAGTGCAATACTACTTCATTTTTTGAAGCATGCATACCTTTTATAATTTCACTAGGAATAGCACCCGATAACATTTCTACAAAACCAGTACCTATAGCAATTGAGTGTAAAACTCTACCTTTTGCATCAATTTTATCAAAACATTCTTTAATAATAACTGTTTGATCTTCTCCCCAACAATTATCCCATTTAAAGCATGACATACTATAGCATGGTATGTTTTACCATCTATTTCTTTGCTAAAAACGGAACCAATCTCATTTTCACCGAAATTAGCTAACTCACTCCAACCTTTTTTACATACTAAACCAGCAAAACCAGAGTCATTAATTCCTTCTTTATTGATTGCAAATACAATATCAGTGCATTTTTCTTCAAATATATCACTATTTTTCGAATTTAAAATCATTATTATCTCTCCTTTTTTCTACCTATTATACACCTAAAACAATAAAATTCAAAATTTTTTTTATTTTTTTTATAATTCTATAATTATATATATATAACTATACTTTTTTGCTATAAATTATTTCGTTAAAATACTATTGACTCTCATAAAAATATTATATAAAATGAAGTCAGTTAAGGCCTTAACAACACATTCAGGAGGAAAAATTATGTGTATAGAAATCATAAAAGAAAACAACTTGAAAAGACTTGCTCTGGTAGGTCCAAATTCACAAGGAAAAAGTCATCTTCTTTCTACAAGTATTAAACCAATAAATAAAAAAACTATTTATGTTACTAATGAGGTAAAAGCTGATGAAAATTTAAAGAACTCAACAGACACTTCTACTCTGATTAGCTGGTTAAACTCACTTTTAGATAATACCAATACTAAAAATGCAATTCAAGAAGAAATAGAAAAGATAGATTTAAGCAAGTTGAACAAAGATAGTTTTTTAAATATCGAATTAACCAATAATTTAGACTCATACAAAGGTATTATTGGCGCTGAAATAAAAACCGATTCTAATAAATGGAGAAAACCAGGCTCAGGAGAAAAATTTTTAGGACAGTTATTATTAATATCTAAAATACTAGAAGACAATCATGCAAATGCCTATGAATATTTAGTAATCGATGAACCAGAACAGCATTTACATCCATCATTATTTATTAAAGTTGGAAAAATATTAAATAAAATATCGAATCAAGGAATAATCGTTATAATTGCCACTCATTCACCAGAAATTGTACAAAGTTTTATAGAAGATACTTGTGAAATTGGAAAAGTTATTAATGGAGAACTTACTATGATTCCAAATAAAACCGAATTAATGAATACATCATTAGAATATGAATGCTACAAGGATGATAAATTAAGTTTTAAGGAATATTTAAATATAAAAACAAAGTACGATTTATATTTTGAAAATTTTATCATACCTCTTATTATAAAATCGTTATTTTACGGGAAAGTTGTTCTTGGTGAAGGTGCTATTGAAAGTAAATTATTTGAAATTCATCAATTAGATTATTCATCAGCACTAGATAAAAATAACATTGGTTATTTTATAACGGATGGTAAAATATTCATTCCAATATTTTTGACTATTTTAAAAACATTAGGAATAAAAACAGTCACTTTGCTAGATTTGGACACTGAAAAAGAAACAAAGCACGAATATTTAAATAAAACAATAAATGAGCTATCTGATGAAGTTATTTCATTTAAATGTAATATAGAACTTAAACTTGGATTAATTGATGAAGATAAACCTAAAGATAAATATATATCTACTATAATTACATTAAACGAATATTATTTAAATAATGATGTAAGATTACAAAGTATACTAGATAATATAAATGAGAAACTTGAAAAGTTATAACAATAAGTGTTATACTGTATGTAGT
>CAYJEL010000102.1:0-2838 GCA_964369245.1 uncultured Muribaculaceae bacterium | reverse complement strand
CATTTCATTTAAAAGAAAAACAAAAAGGAAGAAATAAAGATATTCATGTATCTGATATGACTAACTTTCAAGAGTTAAAAGATGAGATTATTAAAAATAAAACTAATTTAGAAAACATCAATAATAACTCAAAAGCTTTAGGTACTGAAACTAGTAATTGAAAACAAAAAATAGATAACCTTAAATTATCTAAATTAAATAAAAATAATCATAATCTATCTTTAACACTTACCAATGTTGATGATAGCTTAAAATCAAATAATTAAGCATTAACTCTTAGAGTAAATACTCTATCAAAGCAAGTAGATAATAAAACTGAAGAAATACTAGAACTTAAATCTGAAAATAAATATCTAAAAAGAACAGTAGATGTTTTAAAATCTATATTTAATAATTTAGTAAACCTAATTCAAGATAAGTTCTTTACTAAAGATAGAAATAAATATTTTGAATTTGCTAAAGATTTATTTAAGTATGATATTTTATCTCGTGATAGATATGATGGTATTAAAGAAATTTATGATAATTCTGAATATAAAGACAAAAAAAGAGATGACCTTGAAAGATAAGTCATCTTGTTAAGTTTATTTTGATAAATCATAAACTTTTTTCAGTTGGTTCATTTTCTAGTGTATCATTTAACATGAATTCATTAATCTTAGTTAAATCACCATCATAAACTTTTTTACCATTTTCATCACGATTTGGAATCAAGAAACTATATGCATATTCATTTATAAATTTCAATTTTTCATCACGACTTAATGAATTATTGTCATTAAGTAAGATATTTTTTATTTCATCTCTAAATTTAATCGAAAAATCAAATTGTTCAGGAAAATATTCACTTATAACTCCGTCATACTTTGAATCAAATTCAGAAATATTTTTTGCTCTTTCGGTTCCTAATCCATATGAATAATTTTTTCCTAAAAAATCAAGAACTGTTTTCCAATCCTTACGTTTATCATAAAAATTATATTCTACCAAATTATTATTCTCTAATTGTTCAAAAAAAGTTTTTGTATGTATATGAATTTTATCGATTGGAACAACGTTTTTTCCATCATTTGATAAATATTCTCTAGATATATATTCTGCACCTTGAGGTTTGAAAAAATCTGCACCATTACATATATGTATTGTCGAAGTTTCAATGTTCATAATTTTTTCTAAAGCATCTGGAATTTTTTCATCAATTTCATATTTTACTTTATATTCACCATTTTCATCTATATATTCATTCACATGATTTCCGGCGAAAACTGAATTTCTAAACAAAGAAAACAATACAGCTTTAATGGGACTATCAGTTGCATACACATATTTTCCATTTTGTGTACTTTCCTGAGCTAGTAATAAATCAACACTTTCAGGACTACCGTGATACAATATTTCAGGTACATCTGATAAAATATCAAATTTGCCATCAAGTTTAGAATAATTATGGATTTCTTCGTTACTTTTTTTCAACATACTATCATAAATATCTCTAATCGGTAGATAAGATTTCATTCTAGCTTCATAAGCTAACATTTCTAAATCCAATTTACTTGAATTTATAAGACTTTGTAGTTTCACAAGATAATTATCTTTTTTATTTTGATCACTTATAAAAATATGTTCTATACTTTTGGTAAGTTCATTGGAAATAGTATCTAAGTCATCTAACTTTTTATAGTGTCTAATAATTCCTTTAAGTTCTTTGCTTTCCACATCAAGATTTAATTCAGTACCTAAAGCTATAAGGAATTTATTTAATTCTTCTTTAAAATTTTTTTCAATATTGAATCTTTGTAATATATCATTGCCATTTGAAGAAAACTTGATTAAATCTTCAAAACCTTTACTGAATATCAAATTATTTATTTGCACTTCAGTTAATTCACTTGAAAAACCTGATATTAATAATTTTGCTGCATCTACATTTTTTCCATAATTAGACTTAGATTCTCCCATTCTATGGTTTTCTGCAAATTTTTCAGCATACAATTGAACTAACCCCTCTGTCATAAAATGACTAAATTCATCATTTAGTAACTCAGTTTTTTGTGATATAGTAGGTCTTATAAAATAGTGAAATATTTCATGTACAACTAGACTATCAATACAGGATTTAATAATTTCATCATCATTTCTACAATTACTAAAAGATTTAGAAAAAGGATAAATATGTATTTTATTATCACCTTTTGTACGACCACCATGAGCAGACGGAATATGTTCTGAACTGAATTTTTCAGGATCGTTTACACCATCTTGTTTACTGAAAAATTCAACATCTTCTTTTGTAAGCTTTTCCATTATGATAAATTGAGTTTCAAGTAAATTATCAATTAAAGATAATTGTTCTGAAGTTAGTGATGAACCGTATTCGTTTTTCATACAAGTTAATATATATTTCCCATATTCATTTATACTATTTTGAACTTTATCATAATCAATGCTCATATTATCATCTCCGTTACTATAAACATTATAACATTTTCTGTGATTTTTTGCTATCTGACTAAGTTTTATAATCATTATTACAATAAACTATGTTATACTATATGTAGTGATTGAGTTATATCAATTGTCTTTAGCAAGAGTTGTAGATACCTACGTCACTTGCTCCAAATGAAAAACAAACTAATCGATTGGTTAGTTTTTTTTGGAACGAAGTGAATTTAATAATTTAGTTGAAATTTTATTGGTTGATTTTTTTATTTATAAAAAAGGGTACTTATTTATTGTTTTAAAGGTAATAATGCCAAAAGACTATTGTTTATAATCATAGTTTGAATGTTATGGTGCTATAAATTCTCCTGTACCACCATTACTAATAAAAATATCATT
>CAYJEL010000101.1:0-2838 GCA_964369245.1 uncultured Muribaculaceae bacterium | reverse complement strand
GAATTCTTACCAGCTTGATTTCTTAACCCCTGGTATTTGTCCTTTATAAGCTAATTCTCTAAAACAAATTCTACAAATTCCGTATTTTTTTAATACCGCATGTGGTCTACCACATCTTTGGCATCTTGTATAACTACGTACTTCAAATTTTGGTTTACGATTAGCTTTAATTATCATCGCTTTTCTAGCCATAATTTCCTCCTATTTTTTAAATGGCATTCCGAAACCTTTTAATAATTCAAAAGCTTCTTCATTAGTTTTTGCAGTAGTAACAAAAACTATATCCATACCTCTTACTTTAACTACATCATCATAATTAATTTCTGAGAAAATTAATTGTTCAGTTAAACCTAATGTATAATTTCCACGTCCATCAAATGCTTTATTAGAAATACCTCTAAAGTCACGTACACGTGGTAATGTAATACTAACTAATTTATCTAAGAAATTATACATATTTTCACCTCTTAATGTAACTTTACATCCAATAGGTTGACCTTCTCTTAGTTTAAAACCTGCAATAGCTTTTTTAGCTTTAGTTGCAACTGGTTTTTGACCTGTAATAATTTCTAATTCTTTCATAGCAACCTCAATAAGTTTACTATTACTAGTAGCATCACCAACACCAATATTGATAACAATTTTATCTAATTTTGGAGTTTCCATATTATTCTTATAATTAAATTTATTTTGTAATTCTTTTGAAATTGTATTTTTATATTTTTCTCTTAGGCGGTTCATAATTTCCTCCTTCCCTAATCAAGTTCAGTATTAGATTTTAAAGCTAATCTAACTTTCTTACCTGCTTTATTTGTAGTATGACCAATTCTAGTTGGTTTTTTTGTTTTTGGATCTAACATCATTACATTAGACGCATGAATAGGAGCTTCCATATCCACGATTGATCCATTTCCTTCACCAGTAGGTTTCAAATGTTTTTTTATCATGTTAGCACCTTCAACAACTACTTTGTTTTCATCTCTTAACACTTTGATAATAGAACCTTCAGTACCTTTACTTTTACCAGCGATAACTACTACTTTATCTCCTTTTTTAAAGTTCATAATATCCTCCTATAACACTTCTTTTGCAAGTGAAACAATTTTATTGAAACCTAATTCACGAAGTTCGCGAGCAATTGGACCAAATACACGAGTTCCAACAGGACTTTTATCTTCTTTAATAATAACGCACGCATTATCATCAAATTTGATATAAGAACCTTCATCACGTCTTGCTCCAAATTTACTTCTAACGATAACAGCTTTAACAACTTTTCCTTTGCCAACTGTTCCATTAGGAGTTGCTTTTTTTACAGTCCCAACAACTATATCACCTATATTACCAGTTTTAACTTTGCTTCCACCAAGGACTCTGATTACACTAATTTCTCTTGCACCAGAGTTGTCAGCAACTTTTAAACGGCTCTCTTGTTGAATCATAATTAATCCTCCTTAGACTACCAATTATAAAATAATTGCTTTTTCAACTACTTCAACTAAACGATAACGTTTTGTTTTAGATAACGGTCTTGTTTCAGATATTTTAACAACATCCCCAACAACCGCTGTATTTTTTTCATCATGTGCAGCATATTTTTTAGAATATTTAACACGTTTTTTATATTTTTTGTTTAAAACGTAAGTTTCAACTAAAACTGTGATAGTTTTATCATTTTTAGCTGATACTACTTTTCCAACTAACTCTTGTCTTGCTCTTTCCATACTTCCTCCTTAAACTTGAAGTTCACGTTCACGTAAGATTGTTTTCATACGTGCAACTAACTTTCTTAATTCTTTAATTCTTGAAGGTTTTTCAAGATTTCCAGTAGCTTGGCTAAAACGTAAGTTGAATAATTCTTCTTTACATTCAGAAATCTTTTTATTTAATTCTTCATTTGATAATTTTCTTAAATCATTATTGTTCACGTTCTTCACCTCTTTGTACAAATTTACATTTTATTGGTAATTTATGCATAGCAAGTCTTAAAGCTTCTCTAGCAACTTCTTCACTAACTCCTGCAACCTCAAACATAATTTTATTTTTCTTAACAACAGCTACCCATTTTTCAGGTTGCCCTTTACCTTTACCCATACGTGTTTCTAACGGTATTTTAGTTAAAGATAAATGTGGGAAAATATTAATCCAAATTTTTCCACCACGTTTCATGTAACGATTCATCGCAACACGAGCTGCTTCTATTTGATTTTGTGTGATCCAAGCACCTTCACAAGCTTGTAATCCAAATTCACCAAAGTGTAATTCAGTATTACCTTTAGCTAATCCATCATATTTAAGACGGTGAGGACGACGATATTTAGTTCTTTTTGGAATTACGGCCATCGTTCTTACCTCCTTTTGAAGCTAAAATTTCTCCTTTATATATCCATACTTTAACACCAATTTTACCATAAGTAGTGTTTGCTTCTTTATGTGCATAATCGATATTTGCTCTTAAAGTATGTAACGGAATAGTTCCTTCGATATATCCTTCAGTTCTTGCCATATCAGCACCACCTAAACGTCCTGAAATAGAAGTTTTAATTCCTTTAGCTCCTGATTTCATAACATTTCTGATAGCTCTTTTTTGAGCAACACGGAATGATACACGGTTTTCTATTTGATGAGCAATATTCTCAGCTACTAAAGCAGCTACCAAATCTGGTTTTTTAATTTCCATAATAGAAATTTGAATATTTTCACCAATTAGTTTATTTAATTCTTTTCTTAATTTTTCAATTTCTTCTCCACCATGACCAATTACTACGCCTGGTTTAGCAGTATTGATAATAACATCGGTCTTAGCAGCAGTTCTTTCGATTAAAATACTAGCTACTG
>CAYJEL010000100.1:793-2933 GCA_964369245.1 uncultured Muribaculaceae bacterium | reverse complement strand
CCTTATCATCAGGATTACTACCATAGATATCATTATTAATAAAAGTTATATCTTCCTCATTAATATTTAAGTGAGTTATCTCATTAATTATTAATTTAAGATATTTTTTATTTCTTCTAAAAAAAGTTTTAAATACTACATCATTTGTTAAAAAATATTTAATCATATTTCACCTCCTCATAAGTTATATAGGACATAAATTTATGATTTCTTTTTAATAATTAAAAAAAAGAACAAAATGTTCTATAAATTACTAATAATACTTTTGGTATTTAAGTAAAGGCCTGTGTATCTTTCATAATAGTTATATAAAAAATCGTTTATTTCTTTTTTTATATCATCTTTTATATCAATGTTAGTAATTTTTTTAATATCAACATAGTAAAACATTTGAATTAATTTTAATGTTTTATTGTTTAATATTTTTTCATTTTTCAAACATTTTTGACATAAATATCCTTCATCTGAAAGGGTTATAATTTCTTTATTACCACATTTATAGCAACTATCTAATATTGGCATTACACCTAGATATTCTAGGTATTTTAGTTCTAGTATATTAGTTATAACTAATGGGTCGTAATTTTCATTTATTTTAGTTAAGGATGCTATTAATAAATCATAGATAGATAAATCATTACTTTGTTTCAATACTTGAGCTGATAGTTCTAATAAATATTGTGAGAATGATATTTTTTTTATATCTTTTTTTATATTTTTAAAATTATCAATACTATCAACACTGTTTAAAATAGATAGTTTATCTTTTTTGTAAATTATATTAAATTTGGCATATGTTAGTTTATCAGTATAACTTCTTAAAGGAGATTTCATTTTTTTTGCTCCTTTAGCTATCATGCCTATTAGTCCATATTTTTTTGTTATTACATTAAGGATTACGCTACTTTCTTTGTAGTTTACTGTGGTAAAAACTATACCTTCTACTTCTTCAATCATTTTTTAGTTTTTACCTTTTTCATATTAACGCTCCTTTTTGTATTTTAAATAATCTTCTATTTTACCTGTTTCTTTGAATTTTTTCCATAATTCTTTTTTCATTTTCATAACCTATATAGATGGTGGTTAATAAATTATTTTTTATTCATTAAAATCTGAAAAACCAAATTCTTGTAAGTATTTTTCTTTATCACGCCATTTTTTGATTGTTTTAACAAATAATTCTAGATAAATTTTTGCTTCTAGTAATTGTTCTAATTCTATTCTAGCTTTGATACCGATATCTTTTATTTTAGTTCCTTGGTGTCCAATAATTATTTTTTTTAATGAGTCTCTATCAACTATTATTGATGCATTTATTATATATTTATCTTTATCTTTTTTTAAGTCTTCTACAATACAAGTTATTGAATGTGGAACTTCTTCTGATGTTGTATTAAATACTTTTTCTCTTATTGTTTCTGCTATTACAAATTCTAATCTTTTATTTGTTATTGTTCCATCTTCAAAGTATTTTATATTATCTGGTAAGTATTTTTTTAATACTTTTAATAATGCTTCTGTGTTATCTTTTTTTAAGGCTGATAATGGTACTATTTCTTCAAATGGATATAGGTCTTTATATTCTACTATTTTAGTTAATACTTCTGGTTTTGGCATTTTATCTACTTTATTTAAAACTAAGATTACTTTTTTGTTTGTTTCTTTTAGTTTTTCTAAAACAAACATATCTCCTTTTCCTAATTCTTCTGATGCATCAACTAAAAAAAGGATGACATCAACATCATTAATTGAATAGTAAGCTTGTTGATTTAGGTATTTTCCTAATTTATGGTTTGGTTTATGGATACCTGGAGTATCAACAAAAACTATTTGTGTTTCTTCCTCGTTATATATTCCTTGTATTATATTTCTAGTAGTTTGTGGTTTATTTGAAGTAATTGCTACTTTTTTACCAACTAAACTATTTAATAGTGTAGATTTACCAACATTTGGTCTTCCTACTAAACTTACAAATCCACTTCTCATTATTTACCTCTTTCATATCCTAATTCATCTAGTATTTTATTTTGTATTTTAAACATTGTTTTTTCATCTTCTTCATTCATATGGTCATATCCTAATAAATGTAACATTCCGTGTGTTGTTAGGAATGCTAATTCTCTTTTTAAGCTATGATTAT
>CAYJEL010000100.1:0-783 GCA_964369245.1 uncultured Muribaculaceae bacterium | reverse complement strand
CTTTAGCTTGTTCTTTAGCTTTATCAAGTGATATATATATATCTCCTAACATTTTTATTGGTGTTTCTATATCTTTAAAATCTTCTAAAGCAAAAGATATTACATCGGTTGTTTTATCTATATTTCGGTAATTTTTATTTATTTCTTGTATTTTTTTGTCATCAACAATAATAACATTAAAAATGTTATTTGTTAAGTTGTAATCTTCTGTTATTTTTGTTAATACTTTGTTTATATCTTCTATATATTGTATTTCTTCTTTTGTTTCGTTAATTATATCAAACATAGATACCTCCTAAATAAATTATTGCTAAAATAATTAATACGACTGTTATTATATTATAAATATATTGTTTTTTCAAGAATTTACACTTATCTATTAATAAATATGTATAATATCCTATAATACCACCTATTGTATTTAATAAAATATCATCTATATCAAATACTCGTCCAATTAATAGTTGGGTTGTTTCTATGGTAAGTGAAATGGTTAATATCATTAAAATACTATATGTTATTTTTTTTATTTTTAATATGTATGATAAGAAAAATCCTAATGGTACAAATAATAATATGTTTCCTAACACATTTCTTATAAATAAATTACTACCTATATCATATCTTAATATTTCTTGAAATAAAATAAAGTTATTTGTTGACCATGATACGTCTTGAAATGTTACTATTTGAAATAAGCAAATACAGTATATTATAAAAGAAAGAAAAATTATTTCTTTGTAAAATAAAAGTTTCTTTTTATTAACTATTACATCGTATGTT
>CAYJEL010000099.1:0-2941 GCA_964369245.1 uncultured Muribaculaceae bacterium | reverse complement strand
GTAAGTGATCATTTTCCAATTATTGTTGATTTTACTTTGAATTAATTTTACTTAAGATAAATAAATATTTATCTTTTTTTTGTGTAAAGTTTTTGAAATTAATTGACCTAGTATATTAAAAGATATATACTTATAATAGGAGGATAATATGTTGAAGGATGAATTTTTGAATAAATTATTAAATTCATGTCAATTACTTGAAAGTAATGAAGAGTATTTTGGTGAATTAGATTCAAAGTTTGGTGATGGAGATCATGGTATAACTATTACTAAGATAGCTAAGTGTATTGAAAATACAGTAAGGGAAAATAAAGAAAAAACATTAAATGATATTTTTTCTTTAATTAGTAACAATATTTTAAATATGGGTGCTGGTTCAGCTAGTTCATTGTGGGGAATGTTATTTAAAGGATTTTCAGAAGCTGGTGATGATGAGTTTGGTAATGAAATGATTAAAAATATGTTTGTAAAAGCATATGAAAATTTAAGAATTATAACTAAAGCTGAAATAGGTGATAAGACTTTAATGGATGCTTTTTTACCAGGTTATAATAAAGCTTTAGAAAATAGTGAATTTGATGTTATCGTTGATGCTATGAACAAGGGTGCTTTAGATACTTCATTATATGCAGCTAAATTTGGACGAGCTAAAAATTATCAAGAGGAAAGTATTGGGTCTTTAGATCCTGGTGCTGTTTCTTTAGCTATGTTTTTTAAAGGATTAATTTAAGGAGGAAATATGAAAAAATTTATTAATGAAAAAGAAAATTTAACTATTGAGTTATTAGAAGGTTTAGAATTAGCTAATAATGATATTATAAGAAAAGAAGGAAATTTAATTATTAATAAAAATTTAGATAGTGCGGATAGAGTTACTATTGTATCTATGGGTGGTACTGGTCATGAACCAGCTGTTGAAGGTTTTGTTGGTGATGGAATGTTAGATATTTGTGTTTGTGGTGATATATTTGCTGCTCCGGGATATCAAACTGTTGTTGAAGCTTTAAAAATGGCTGATAAAGGACATGGTGTATTATTTGTTGTTTTAAATCATGCTGGTGATATGATGAGTGCTAATTTAGCTATGGCTGAGGTTGAAAAATTAGGTTTAAATGTTAAGAAGGTAGTTACTCAAGAAGATGTATCTAACGCACCTAGAAGTGATTCTGATAATAGAAGAGGTTTAGTTGGTTGTGTTGGTGTTTATAAAGTGGCTGGCGCTTTAGCTTTAGAGGGTAAATCTTTAGAAGAGGTAACTACTATAGCTCAAGACTTTGCTGATAACATGGCGACTTTAGCTGTTGCTTTAAAAGGTGCTACTCATCCTCAAACTGGAATGTTAATTTCTGAATTAGGTGAAGATGATATGGAAATTGGTATGGGTCAACACGGTGAAGGTGGTGGAGGTAGACAACCTTTGGCTAGTGCTGATAAAGTTGCTGCAATCATGACTGATGCTTTAATTTCAGATTTATCTTTAAATTCTGGTGAGAAAATAATGGTATTTATTAATGGTTCAGGGTCAACAACTTTAATGGAGCAATTAATTGTTTATAGAGGTGTTGTTAACCATTTGAAAACTAAAAATATAGAAGTTGTGGCTAATTATGTAGGGGAGTTATTAACTGTTCAAGAACAAGCTGGTTTTCAATTAATGTTTGCTCGTATGAATGATGAATTAGTTAAGTTATGGGAGAAACCTTGTAATACACCATATATGAAGAGGGTATAATGGCAGAAAAAGATTTTAGTAAAAAAGAGAAAAACTTTTATGAAGATGTTCCTTTTTCTAATGAATTATTTAAATTAAGAGGTAGTAATAATTTAGATTGGGGAATGAAAAATAGATTATCTTCAATATTTAAAGAAGATGGTAAAACTGTAATGTTAGCATTTGATCATGGTTATATTATGGGACCAACTACTGGTTTAGAGAGATTAGATATTAACATTAAAGATTTAATTCCAGAAGTTGATTGTTTAATGGGAACTCGAGGAGCTTTTAGAACTTCGATTACTCCTACTCATAATAAAGGAATTGCTTTACGTTCTACAGCTGGTTCTAGTGTTTTAAATGATGATTTATCGTATGAAACTATTGGTGTTGATATAGAAGATGCTATTAGAATGAATGCTAGTTGTATTGCTATTCAAACTTTTGTGGGAACTGAAAATGAAATGCTTAGTATAACAAGTTTATGTCAAGCTGTTGATATGGGTAATAAATATGGTATTCCTGTTTTAGGAGTAGTTGCTGTTGGTAAAGATATGGAAAGAACAACAGAATATTTCTTATTAGCGACAAGATTACTAGCTGAGTTAGGTGCTCATATTATTAAAACTTATTATTGTGAAGATTTTAAAAAGGTGGTTGCTGCGTGTCCAGTACCAATTGTGATTGCTGGTGGAAAAAAACTACCAGAAAAAGAAGCTTTAGAATTAGCTTATAATGCAATAGCTGATGGGGCTTCAGGGGTTGATATGGGAAGAAATATTTTCCAAGCTGAAAACCCTAAAGCAATGGCTCATGCTATTAGTATGATTGTGCATGAAGGTGCAAGTGTAGCAGAAGCTTATAATTATTATATGGAGGAAAAATAATGGAAATTTTACACATTGGTGTACCAACTAAAGAGGTACAAGAAAATGAAATGTATAATGAAGGATTACAAGTTCATATAACTAGTCCTGACGACTCAAAATTTAAATTTGAATATTTAAGATTTGATGAAGATGCTAAAATGGCTATTGAAGTTCAAGAAAATGTTCATGTAGCTATTAAAGTTGATTCAATTGATGAATATTTTAAATTAGCTGATAAGATTTTATTAGATAAATATGTTGTAAATGAGGATATGACTATTGCTTTTATTTCTAAAGATGGAGCAATTTTAGAATTAGTAGAAATGAAATAGTTTCTACTTTTTTTAATCTGTAATAA
>CAYJEL010000098.1:0-3040 GCA_964369245.1 uncultured Muribaculaceae bacterium | reverse complement strand
ATAAAAAGATTTGAAAATAAACAAGAAATTTTAGATTTAATTAAAGAAGAACTAGAACAATTAAATTCATTAGTTGGATTAGAAGAAATAAAAAAATTCGTAGATAAACTAATATTAGTAGCCATCTATAACCATATTTATTCAGATTTAAGTGACGAAGAAATAGAAAAAGATTTATTAAAAGTTAATAATAATTGTTTACTAACAGGAAATCCTGGTACTGGAAAAACAACAGTAGCAACTATAATAAGTAATATTATGACAAAACTAGGATACACAAGTAAAAAAGGAATAACTAAAGTATTACCAAGTGATTTTTTAGGAGAGTATCAAGGGCATTCAGAAAGTGAAACAAAAGAAATATTCAGTGAAAATAATGGGAAGATAATAATAATTGATGAGGCATACGCTTTTAATGGTGGGAAAGACACATATTATACTAATGTTTTAAATATGATTATAAAAGAAATGGAAATAAATGAAAATGCAACCATTGAAGAACTAAGAAATAAAGTAACATTTTTCTTTATAGGATATGAAAAAGAAATGACAGAATTTTTAAAAAGTAATTCAGGTTTACGTTCAAGATTAACTACAACACTAGATTTTAAAAATTTCACAGAAGAACAAATTTTAGAAATAATCATAAATTACACAAAAAAACAAAATAAAAAATTCACTATAACACAACCTGTTATAGAAAAAATAAAATTAATAATTAATAAAGCAATTCAAAATAAAGAATTTGGAAATGCTAGATTCGCAGTAAATATTGCCAACAAAATAATATTACAACACAAACACAACGTTGTTGAAAAGTATCAAAAAGAAAACTATCAAATTACCTTAGAAGATATACCTGCTAGTATTGAAAATGAACTAGGTACAACTAAAGTAAAAACAATGGGATTTTAAAAAATAAAAAAAATATATAATTTTCTATTGATTTATAAACAATTATATAGTAAAATTATATATGTAACGGAGTAGTACTCAAGAGGCTGAAGAGGCGCCCCTGCTAAGGGTGTAGGTCGGGCAACTGGCGCGAGAGTTCAAATCTCTCCTACTCCGCCATAATAAAATTACAAAACCCTAATAAGGTTTTTTTTATTTAGGAGGACTCATGGTAATAGTAATTACAGGACCAACAGCAGTAGGTAAAACAAAACTAAGTATTGAATTAGCTAAACAATTAAATGGCGAAATAATAAATTGTGATAGTACTCAAATATTTAAAACACTAGATATAGCAACAGCTAAAATCAAAGAACAAGAAAAAGAAAATATTCCTCATCACCTAATAGATATAAAAGAAATTACAGAAGACTATACAGTATTTGATTACCAAAAAGATGCTAGAGAAAAAATAAACCAAATACTAAAAAAAAATAAAACACCAATATTAGTTGGAGGTACAGGACTATATATTAAAGCTTGTTTATACGATTACAAATTTGAGGAAGAAACAAAACTAGATTTTTCCCATGTTTCAAAAGAAGAAATATTTGAAGAACTAAACAAATTAGATCCAAATCATAACATTCACATAAATAATAAAAAAAGATTAGAAAGAGCTCTAAGTTATATTAAATCAACAAATAAATTATTTAGTGAACAAGAAAAAACACAAAAAATATTATACAATACTATTTTTATAGGACTAACTTGTGAAAGAGAATTACTATATGAAAAAATAAATAATAGAGTAGATGAAATGATAAAAGAAGGATTATTAGAAGAATCTGAAAATATATTTAAATCAAATATTAGAACAAAAGCTATTACAACTCCAATAGGATATAAAGAATTATTTCCATATTTTGAAAAAAAACAAACCCTAGAAAACTGTTTAGATACAATAAAACAAAACAGCAGAAGATATGCCAAAAGACAATATACATGGTTAAATAACCAAATGAATATAAATTGGTTTACAACCGACTATGAAAACTTTGAAAATACTATAAATCAAGTAAAAAATTATATAAAAAAAGAAACTAAATAATTATAAAAGTTTCTTTTTCTTTTTGTAAAATATCATCTTTAGTTAATAAAGAATAAATAATAGTCGCATTATACTCAAGTTGCATATCACTACAAAATTTAGAATAAATAGGAACATCAACACTTTTTTTAATAGAATTTAAATAATTTCTACCAATAGAATTAAAACCTAAAATTCGTATATAATTAACCTCGTTTAAAAAATCATCTTTTTTAAAATTAACTAATATGTGAACTAAACTTCTTTTTATTTTATTATAAGTAATATTTTTACTTTTAACCAAAGAAATTAATTCATCAATTGAATTACTATTTAATATATGTTTTTTTAAACTATAACCTAAATTTCCATCAATAGTTTGAATATTAAAAATATCATCAAAAATAATTCGATGTTTTAATATATAAAATAATTCATCCATATCTAAATTTTTAATATATTTATCACTCGGAACAAAAGAAGAAATATCCTTCTTATCACGTAATCCTTTTCTAATACTAGATGCTGAAGTTATTTTATTATTTAAT
Source organism: uncultured Muribaculaceae bacterium (assembly GCA_964369245.1). Classification (GTDB taxonomy): domain Bacteria; phylum Bacillota_I; class Bacilli_A; order RF39; family UBA660; genus Faecisoma. Next base: position 508 of record CAYJEL010000098.1, on the reverse strand, counting down.
TCTAACGAGTGATAATCATTTGTTCTTTTTATACAAACAGGAACAATATTACTTTTTAAATTATTAATAACTTTAATATAACAAACACCTAATATATCGTTAGGACTACTAACATATTCACTACTTGATAAAGATAAAGCTTTAGGATAACTATAACCTTTTTTTAAATGCAAAGAAATATCATTATTTTTAACTAAAGCTAATTTTTTTAAATACTCAATATCCCCACATTCACTACCAAAAACAATGTATTCACATTTCAATTTATCTAATATTGAAATAGCCCCAAAAGCATAAAAATCCGCAGCTTGTGAAGAAAATTTAAACGGTAATTCTACAACCAAATCCACACCATATTCCAAAGCTACTTTAGTTTTATCCCATTTGTTAACAACACTAACCTCACCACGATTTAAAAAATGACCAGCTAATATTAAACAAATTGTTTTACCTGGAAACATTTTTTTAACTTCATTTAAATGATGTAAATGCCCATAATGAAATGGAT
>CAYJEL010000097.1:0-3102 GCA_964369245.1 uncultured Muribaculaceae bacterium | reverse complement strand
GAGAACAAGGCGTAGCAAGTTCGATATGCCCCATTCTCTCTCTTCTTACTTTAGACCTTGTTACTTCAACTCCACAACGATCACAAACGATATTTTTATATCTTAATCTTTTGTATTTACCACAGTTACATTCGAAATCTTTTGTAGGTCCGAATATTTTTTCACAGAATAATCCTTCTTTTTCTGGTTTTAAAGTTCTGTAATTAATTGTTTCTGCTTTTTTAACTTCCCCATAAGACCATGAACGAATTTTTTCAGGTGAAGCTATTGATATTTTTAATCCTTCGAAATCATTAATATTCATTATTCTTCCCCCTCTTTAAGATCATCTTCAAATTCAATATTGTCTAAATCATTTTCTAATTCAATACTGTCTTCTAAATCGACATCTGGTTCTACATCTACATCTGCAAATTCTTCTTGTTCTGTTTGTAAAACATCTTCTTCTTTTTCTTTGTTTTCTGTTTTATAAGCGTTAGCGCTTCCTAGTTCTAAAACTGTAAATGAATTATTTTCTTCATTTTCAATTTCTTTTAAGTCAACGAAACTTCCATCTGTTGTTTTAACACTAATATCTAAACCTAAAGCTTGGAATTCTTTTGTTAAAACTCTGAAACTTTCTGGAATTCCTGATTCTGGTAGTTCTAATCCTTTAACTAATGATTCATAAACTTTAACACGTCCTATAACGTCATCTGATTTGATTGTCATCATTTCTTGTAGGATATTAGCTGCACCATATGCATATAATGCCCAAACTTCCATTTCCCCAAATCTTTGTCCACCAAATTGAGCTTTTCCTCCAAGTGGTTGTTGTGTTACTAAAGAATAAGGTCCTGTTGAACGTGCATGTAGTTTATCATCTACCATGTGGTGTAGTTTAATCATATACATGACACCAACTGAAACTCTATTTTCAAATGGTTCTCCTGTACGTCCATCATAAACTATTGTTTTACCATCTTCATCTAAGTTAGCTTCTTTTAAAGCATCGATAATTTCTGGTCTTGTTGCTCCATCGAAAGCTGGTGTTGAAACATGAACGTTTAAGTTTTTAGCTGCAATACCTAAATGCATTTCTAAAATTTGTCCAATGTTCATACGTGATGGTACCCCTAGTGGATTTAGTAATATATCTACTGGTGTTCCATCGCTTAAGTATGGCATGTCTTCTTCTGGTAAAATTAATGAGATAACCCCTTTATTACCATGACGTCCAGCCATTTTATCCCCAACTTGGATTTTTCTTTTTTGAGCTATATATACTCTGACAATTTTAGAAACTCCTGCTCCTAATTCGTCTGAATCTTGTTTTGTAAATATTTTAACATCGTGAACTATTCCTTCTCCACCGTGAGGAACTCTTAATGATGTATCTCTAACTTCTCTTGTTTTTTCTCCGAAAATTGCGTGTAATAATTTTTCTTCTGATGTTAATTCTGCCATTCCTTTTGGTGTTACTTTACCTACTAGGATGTCATCATCTTTAACTTCTGTACCTATTCTGATAATTCCGTTTTCATCTAAGTTTTTACGTGCTTCTTCTGATACGTTAGGGATATCTCTTGTAAATTCTTCTGGTCCTAATTTTGTATCACGACATTCAATTTGATAATCTTCAATATGAATTGATGTATATACATCATCTTTTACTAATCTTTTATTTAAGATAATAGCATCTTCATAGTTATATCCATTGTAGTTCATGAAAGCTACTGTAACGTTTTTACCTAGAGCCATTTCTCCTTGTTCAGTTGAAGGTCCGTCAGCTATAATTTCGTTTTTAGTTACTACATCATTTACTCTTACAATTGGAATTTGGTGGTAACAAGTACCAGCATTACTACTTTCAAATCCATTTAAGTGGTATGTATCATGTCCACCTTGTGTTTTGATTACTATTTTTCTTGAATCAACATATTCAACTACTCCATCAGCATTAGCTATTACAACACTACCTGAGTCACGTGCTGCTATGTCTTCAATTCCTGTACCTACAAGTGGTGCTTCACAAGTTAATAAAGGTATTGCTTGACGTTGCATGTTTGAACCCATTAGTGTTCTTTTACCATCATCGTGTTCCAAAAATGGTATTCCTGCTGTTGTTACTGAGATGATTTGTTGTGGTGAAACATCCATAAATTCTACTTCTTTTGAAGTTACCATAATAGTATCTCCTTTAAAACGAACTGGAACTTGGTCTTGGATAATTTCTTTATTATTTAATTTAACTGTTGCTTGAGAAATGTGATAATTCAATTCTTCATCAGCAGTCATGTATTCTATTTCTTGTGTTAATTTACCGTCAACTACTTTACGGTATGGTGTCATTATAAATCCGTATTCATTAACTCTAGCGTATGATGCTAAAGCTGTTATAAGTCCGATATTTGGTCCCTCTGGAGATTCAACTGGACATAATCTTCCGTAATGTGATGAGTTAACGTCACGTACTGCGTAAGATGCTCTATCTCTTGACAATCCACCTGGTCCTAGAGAAGATAATCTTCTTTTGTTAGCTAACTCAGCGATTGGATTTGTTTGATCCATGAATTGTGATAATTGTGATGAACCGAAGAATTCTTTAATTGAAGCTGTTAATGGTCTTATGTTAATTAATGTTTTAGGTGTCACTTCAGTTAATTCTTGAGTACTCATTCTATCTCTAATTACTCTTTCAATTCTTGAAATACCTATTTTGAATTGGTTTTGTAATAATTCTCCTACTTGACGAACGCGTCTATTTGATAAATGATCTATTTCATCAAATGAACCGATATCTTCAAATAAGTTTAAGTAATATGAAACTGTTGCATAAATATCTGAAATAGTTAATCTTTTTTCATCAGTTGTAAAATCATTACCAATAATATTAACTATTTTTTCTGGATTTTTATTGCTATATACTTTAATTACTTGAACATTATTATATGTATCTAATTCTTCGTTGATTAAAGCGTCTTTAATTCCATAACCCATTTCTAAATGTGGTTTTAATTTGTTTAAAACTTCATTTGTTACTATTTCATCTTTAGCAGCAATAATTTCTCCATCAACTTTGATGTTTTCAGCTAATTTACACCCTACTAAACGATCAATAAC
>CAYJEL010000096.1:0-3109 GCA_964369245.1 uncultured Muribaculaceae bacterium | reverse complement strand
TATTTGTAATTTTCTAATGTATTTATTAACATTTTTTTAAGTGCACTTGATGAAATTGTTGCTTGAGTTATTGTATCAACATTTGTTAAATCATTTTGGTTATTAATTAATGTATTAATATAATCAGCCTCTAATATCATTTGATATTGTAAGTTGGATTCGTTATGATTTAATATCTCTACTTTAGTAATAACTTCATTTATTGTTATTTGGGCTTTTATTTTACCTCCATAACCTTGTTGAGTTACTACATAAACTGTTTCATCATTGATTTTTTCTTTACTAATAATTTTGTAATTAGGGTCAACTTCAGCATCACTAACGAAGATTAATTTTAAAACTATACCAGTTGTGATTATTAACATAACCATTAAAGTAGATATTAAAGCTATTAATGTGTTACTAAATCTTGCTTTAGCTCCTATTTTATCATAAACAAAAGTAAAGGCATTAACAATTAATATTGAATAAGCTACTCCTTCTATTCCTGTGAATCTCAAAACAGAAGTTAGAATACCTAATAAAACACCTTGAATAATTTGTCCCATTGGTGTTATTGCACTTGTTACTGGGTCAGTAGCCATAAATACTGCTCCAAATAGTAGTCCTCCTGTTAGTAACTGGAATAAAGGGTAATCAATATCTATCCCTGCTATTCTTGATACAATTAACATAATTATGAATACTGTTGATAAGTATGCTGCTGTAATTCGCCATTTAATTGTTTTAGTTACCGTTAAGAATATGAAGCCAAGAATAATAAAGAAACTATTTACTTCACCTAATCCTCCAGGAATAAATCCAAATAATATATTAGAGTAATTACCATATGGTTCTACTAGTGTTTCATAACTACCTAAATTATCTTGAATTGAGGCATTTGTAAGTGGTGTTGAAGAAGCTATTGTATCTAATTCATGGTTATTAGCATAACTTCCTAAACTTGAACTAAAGAATAATATAATAACTATATACCCTACTAAAGCTGGATTAAAAATATTTTTTCCAAAGCCTTTAAATATTAATTTCCCGAATATTGTCGCGATTGCACTACCTATAATTACAATATATAAAGGGGTATTTACTGTCATTAATAATGAGAAAAATAGACCTGGAAAATAACTATATTTATTGGTTATTTTTTGTTTAGTTATTAAACAGAATATTGCTTCTATTATAAATGAAGTTATAGCTCCGGTTGCTATTATGATTAATGGGTTAAACATTTCTAATAAAGTAATTTTTTCATTAGCAAATGGTATTACACCATTTTTGAAAAATGCAAACATAATAATTGGAATTAAGGCAATTAATACATTTAACATTATATTACTAGTTTTTTGTTTTGTTTTTATATATGTCATTTAGCTACCTCCTTTTGTTTACATACTTTGCTTCTAACATCAATATTAGCTGGACAAATATATGAACATAATCCACATTGGATACATTTAAATGCTTTTAATTTATGAGGATTTTTAGATTTAGCTATTAATACTGGACTAAGTTTTGAAGGACATACTTCTATGCATTTACCACATTTAATACAAGTTTGTGGTTTTTTATCTACTTCTTTTAAACATAAGACACAACTTTGATTTATTGATACTACTGTATCTATATTAACTTCAGTTCCCATCATAGGACCACCAGCAATTATGACTCCTTTTTTAAATCCTAATTTTTCAATTACTTCTTTAATTGGAGTTCCTGATTTAATTAAAACATTACTTGGTTTTTTTAAGGCATCTCCAGTAAATGTTATTACTCTTTCAATTAGGGGTTTATTATATTTTAGGGCTTCATATATAGCGTAGATAGTAGATATATTATTTACGATTATACCTTTTTCAATTGGTAGTCTTTTATAAGTTTCGTTTAATGTTTTTTTAATTAGTAATCTTTCCCATCCCATTGGATAAAAATCATCAACTAATACTATTTTTATTTTTAAATATGTTCCAATATAATTATCAAATATTTCTTTTATTTTTAAATTACATTTTTTAATAGCTATGACAGCTTTTTCCATTTTATTAATTTCTATAATTGCATCAATTGTTTCTAGAATTTCTTCACATTTTGTTTTTGCTATATGCATATCTGTTGTTATAAATGGTTCACATTCTACTGCATTTATAAGTAAAGTTTTTTTCTTTTGACTTTCGTATTTTATGTAAGTCGGGAACCCTGCTCCTCCTAAACCTATAATACCATTTTCTTTTAATTTTTCTATAAATTCATCATATGTTAATTCGCTTATTTTTTTATTATGATTTGATTTTGTTTTTATTTTTTCTTTGTGGTCATTTTCAATCACAATGCATTTTACATTTGTTCCATTTAAACATGTTCTTTGTTCAAAATCTAACACTGTTCCTGAAACACTAGAAAAAATAGGAATTCTTAAATCTCCTTTACTTTTTCCTATAATAGTTCCTTTATATACATACTCACCTGGTGAGACTAGTATTGTTATATCTGTATCTCTACCGCTTATTAATGGTATATATACTTTGTTTGGTTTGTTATAATTAAGTAATTCGTCACCGACCATATTACATTTTTCTATCTTCACTTTCATTTTATCACCATACTAGAATTATACAATAATTTAAATAACTTTTCAATTGTTAGAAATATTTTTATTTACGAACACGTAAATTTAATGTATAATTATTTTAGGAGAGTGTTTATGAATATTGAAAATGAAGTATTGAATTTTTTAAATAAGAAACCTGGGGTTAAAAATATTATAATTTATGGTTCTTCTATTTCTGAGAAAAGTTTTGATATTTCAAAACAAATTGATGTTATTGTTGGGGTTGAAGATAAAACTTTATGGCATAAAGAAAATTATAAATTATCTAAAGATGACTACCCTTCTCATTTAGGTTATTCTTTTTTTAGTCGTAGTCATAAGGGTGTTGATTACTTAACTAATTTAAATAAAGATAAACAAGCTATCAAATTAGGAATATCTGAATACGATAATTTACTTCATAATATAACTTCTTGGAATAATTTTCAAATGGCTGGGAGATTACAAAAACCTACTTTAGTAATTAAAAGTAATGAGGAATTTGATTTAGCTATGCAGTTAAATATT
>CAYJEL010000095.1:0-3192 GCA_964369245.1 uncultured Muribaculaceae bacterium | reverse complement strand
TTACTAACTACCGTCCTCAATTCTATTTCAGAACTACAGACGTTACAGGTGTTATCGAATTACCAGCTGGAACTGAAATGGTTATGCCAGGTGATAACGTTGAAATCACTGTTGAATTAATCTCACCAATCGCAATCGAAGCGGGAACTAAATTCTCAATTCGTGAAGGTGGACACACTGTTGGTGCAGGTAATGTTTCTGACATTATTCAATAATTAATTTAAAATTAAAATATGGATTTAACTCCATATTTTTTTATACAATAAAAAACTTCTATAATTTAGAAGTTTATTTTTTTATTGCCCCATTATCACATCTATTACCCCAAGAATCAATTAACTTTTTACCATTATATATACAAATAATTTCACAATTATTCGCACATTTCTTACATTCAATCCCTTTAGTAATAAAATTCATTTCAGTTATATTAAAATCAAAATCAATTTCTTTTTTATCTTTTTTAGCTAAAATAGCAACCCCTAGAGCACCCATTAAATGAGAATTAGGGTCAACTATAACATCACATCCAGTAGCTTCTTCAAATGCTTTTATAACCCCAACATTTTTAGAAACACCACCTTGAAAAACAACAGGCGATTTAATTTTTTTACCCTTACCAACATTATTTAAATAATTAGTAACAACTGATTTACACAAACCAGCTATAATATCTTCCTTTTTATGCCCAATTTGCGCTTTATGAACTAAATCAGATTCCGCAAATACAGTACATCTAGCAGCAATATTAGTTGGATTTTTACTAGTTAAGGCAATATTACCAAATTCTTCAACTTCAACACCTAATCTTTTAGACTGAGAAGATAAAAAAGAACCTGTACCAGCCGCACATAAAGTATTCATAGCATAGTCAACAACTATTCCATCTTCAATTATAATAATTTTAGAATCTTGACCACCAATTTCAAAGATAGTTTTAACATCTTTAATAATTGATGTAGTACCAATAGCATGAGCAGTAATTTCATTTTTAACAACATTAGCCCCAGTAATTGCTCCAATTAATTTACGAGCAGAACCAGTAGTACCAATCCCAACAATTTTATAAGTTCTTTTCTTAAATTGTTTTTCTAAAATCTTTAATAAATTTTTAACAGCTTCAATTGGATTACCTTCAGTCCAAATATATTCACTGCATAATATATTATTCTCACTATCTATAACAACACCTTTAGTTGAAATAGAACCAATGTCTATACCTAAATATGCTTTTTTCATTTCTTATTTTCCTTTCTCATTAAAATCATATCGTGAAAAGCTTCTAATCTAGTTTGAATTCCAGTTTCACTAGTTTGGGAATCAAAACTAAAATATAAAATAGGAACTTTAAAATCTCGACTTATTTTTTGTAAAACAGGCATTGCATCAATTTCTGGAGTACAACCAAAAGATTTAATATGAACAATACCATCATAACCTTCCTTAGCAAATTCTAATGCTTTATAAATAGTCATCATACTAGTAGCTCCCATATTGTATTTAGCATATCCTTTAACATATTCTTTTTGTTTTTTAGCAGTATTTTTTAAAACAGTATTAGTAATATTTATCCAGCGATCAACAACAATACCTTTTTTAGCTAATTCTTTTTCCATAAAATGATTACTAAACGGTTCCATAACAGTAAAATATTCACCAACAATACCAACTTTAATTAAATTTTTAGGTTTATTTATTTCAACTTTTTTAAGCAAAGATTTATATTTACTAACAATATCTTTAATCTCACTTTTTTTGGTAATATCCTTAAGTTCATTAATAAAATTATTTTGTATTTTTTCCATCTCACCATCACGAACTTCAAAACCAATATTTCTTCTTACTAAATCCTCAATTTCATCAATTGCTTCAACCATTTTAAAAGATGTTAACAAAGCAGAAGTTAAATTTTTGATATTAATATTTGGATTAAATCTTTTTAAATGCTTATATACTTCTATAGTTTTAGAAAAATCTAAACCAGATAAATTTAAAAAATCAAATTCATAACCCAAATCTTTAATTATTTGCTCTTGTAATTCACCGTAATATCCTAAACGACATTCACCACCAACTTGACATAAAGTATCAGCTCCATTTTCTAAAGCTTCAATTAAACTACCAATAGTAAATTTAAAAGGACTACAAACATAATCTGGACTATGTTTAGTTCCAATTTCTAAAGTTTTTTTAGTAATAGGTGGGGGAGTAATATAATCAACTTCAACTCCATATTTAAATAAATAAGCAAAAGCAATACTGTAATTACCCCATTGAGTAACACTTATCTTAGTCATTTAAATCCTCCTTTTTAATTTGAATTATATCAATAAAACTTTCTAATCTAGTTTCAATTCCAGCTCTACCTTCTTGACCATCTAATAACAAATTTAAAATAGGTTTATCTTTAATTCTTCTTGTAATAATTTCATTCACTAAAGAATCAGGACCACAAGGAAAAGAACTCATCAAAATAATTCCATCTACCTTATTTTTATTAAGAGCAATTGAACCAACTAATTCTTTATTAAATAACCAAGGTAAAGTATTGGTTATTTCTTTAGAAGCTACTAAAGCTTCCTTTTTATCACATACATCAGCAATTATAGGAACAACACCAATACTTTTTAAATAATCAATAGTTGGCTGTCCTATGAATTTGTCATAAATATTATACTGATGACCAACAATTAATATTTTAATCTTCTCACTCTCAAATAATCTTTCTTGATTCTTAATATCATAAATTTGATTAGTTTTCTCACTTTGTTTAGCAATCAAATAAGCTCTTGTAATCGCACTCTTTTTAAATCCCAAAAATTTACCCATTTTTAAAAAACTTCTAAACTCATTGATAGGTTCTTTAGGATTAACATTATAATATAAAATATTAATATCCTCAAAAGTTGTTTTACACACATCATATATAGCTTGAAATTTCGTACAAACAGTACCGTGTTGGTAACTATCAATACGTGGTATTAAAATATAATCACACTTGCCAATCAAACTATGAACATGACCTATATATATCTTAGAAGACAAACACGCCTCATCAATAGAAAAATCATTTCCATTTTTAATAATATCTCTATTTGTATATGGACTAATAATATATTCCACACCTAAATTTTCAAAAAAACTTTCCCATAAATAATGATATTTATAATATAAAAAAGCTCTTGGAATTCC
>CAYJEL010000094.1:0-3228 GCA_964369245.1 uncultured Muribaculaceae bacterium | reverse complement strand
GTTCCAGTAATTATAATTCCAGTTTTAGAATTTATGATGAACTTTGGTTTATTAAATTCAACTTTTGTAGTAAGTGGTATTGCTATTATAGGTAGTATATATTCGTTAGTTACTAGAAAAGAAGTAGTTGTTTTTACAAAATAATTTAAGGAATATTAATTTATTCTTTTTTTTTGCTTGACTCTCTCCTTGACTAGAGGTTTATCATTTAGTCAAAGGAGTGATTTTTATGAATTTTTGTTCGGATTGTGAATACTTTAAATGTGATGATTATAAGGTAGAAGGTAAGTGTAAATGTGTTATTTTAAAAGATTATGTTTTAGCTTGTAATAATAGTTGTGATAAATTTTCTAAGTCTTATCGTAGTTCCAGAGATAAAGAGAGATTGTATGATTTGGCTTTAAAAATTGATAATTACAAAGATACTTTAGCTACTGATTTTATAATCTTAATTATCTTAATAATATTTTTATTTGTTATAAATATTTTTTAGTGGTATAATTATGATTGTAAATGTAGGTGATAATTTGTATAAAATTGGTGAGTTTTCTAAGTTATCTGGTGTATCAATAAGGGCTTTGCGATTTTATGACAAGATTGATTTGTTAAAGCCTGATGAAGTTGATATTTATAGTGGATATCGGTTTTATTCTAATGAAAAATTAAAGGATTTAAAAATTATAAAGTTATTACAAACTTTGAATTTTAGTTTAGATGAAATAAAAAATAACTGGGATAATTTTAGTATTAATTTATTTGAAATAAAAAAAAGTGAAATTGAATGTGAAATTGATAATTTCAATAATAAATTATTGGAAATAGATTCTTTAATGAAAGTGATAGAAAATGGTAAAATTATATTAGAAAAAAGTATTAGTGACTATTCTAATATTGTGATTAAGAAACAAGGTTATGATGACTATATTTATTTAAATGGTTATTTTTGTAAAGATAAGTATGAGGCTGTTTTATTAAATGATAATGTGTTTGATTATTTTGTTTTATATAATGGTAATAAAGTTATATTTGATTTGCTAATTGATAAGTCAAATAGTTCTATTTTTAACGTAAATAACATTTTAATGTTTCTTGATGATGAAAATATTATGATTATGTTATTTAAGTTTTTAAGTAAGTATTACTCTAATTTAGTAATTGTTGTTAAATCTTTTTTAGTAGATAAGCAGGAATTATTGTTGAATTATGGTTTTAAAGAGGATTCTATTGTTATGAAAATAGATGGTAGATTTATTAAATTTAAGAAAGAGTTAGGTGGTTTTAATGAATAGATTAAAGGATTATAAAACTAATTTAGTAGTTGGAAAGATTGAAAGTGGAAAAACTGTTGGTATTGTATTTGATGCGGTAGATGAAATTATAAAAAAAGAAGAAAGTTTTTTAGTAGTTGATTATAAAGAAGAATATTTAGGTAATTATTATAATGATTTGAAGGAAAATGGTTATGATATATCGATTTTAAATTTAAAAGATTTTGATAAAAGTAATAGTTTTAATTTTTTAGATGATGCTTATAAAAATTATAAAGTTAAAGACTTTGAAAAATGTGTTAATATATTGGATTCATTTTTTTCTAATGTTTTTAAATCAGGTGCTATGGATCCTTTTTGGGATTTGTGTGCTAAGGATTTATGTGTTGGGATAAGTTTAGTGTTGCTTGAGTTATCGGATGTTGGTCTTAATTTGGCTAGTGTATATGGTTCGATTGAATATGTTAGCAAGTATAATAAAGATCGAGATTTATTGAAAGATTATGTTGATTCTTTAGATGAGAGTAATTTAATAAGGGTATATTTAAATAATATTTTAAGTACTAATCTTGATACTAAATTATCAGTATTTTCAGTAGCCTCACAAAGGTTAAAATCATTTTGTATTTATCCATCACTTGTGAATTTATTATGTAATAATGAGTTTAATGATTTAGGGGAAAAAAGTGCTATCTTTGTTATACCTCATTTAAAAAATGAGATAAATGCAATAGCTACTAGCTTAATTTCTAATGTATATAATAAAATTTCTGGTAATAGTTTTAATTTCATTTTTGATAATATTGATCAGTTTAGTATGATTAAAATTTTACCAGAATTAATTTCTTTTCCTAAAAATAATATTAAAACAATTATGTGTTGTCGTGATATTAATAAGTTAAAAAGAATTTATGGTGATATATTTGATGATGTATTTAATGTTATTAATATTGAAGAATTAGTTTTAGATGTAAGAAACATTAAAAATGAGAGTGTTGAGTTTCCTAAAACTAAGGAAGAAAAAGTGGTTTTAAATTTAGAATTATTATTAAAAGATAAGTTTGAAGATGGTGAATAAATGTGAAAAAAGTAATTTTAATTATAATTATTAGTTTTGTTCTGCTAGTAATTTATGTTTTTTCTTGGCAAACAAAAAGTATTCCTAATAAATTAGAAGATGTATATCGTATCGTTAATTATAATATTAAATATGCTGAAGATTGGTCGGATGATTTCGATGGTAGAAAGAGATTGATTACTGAACAATTATTAAATTATAGTGCTGATATTATTACATTACAGGAAGCTAATTATGGGTGGATGAATAATTATGATGGGTTACCTGTTTTGTTAGAAGATTATAGTTATGTTGGAGTTGGTCGTGAAGATGGAGATTCAGAGGGTGAGTATGCGGCTATTTTTTACCTGACTGATAAGTTTGAAGTTTTAGATAGTAATACTATTTGGTTATCAGAAACGCCTGATGTTGTATCGATAGGATGGGACGCTTCAACTTATCGTATTATGACTTCAGCTACTTTTAAAAATAAAGAAACTGGTGAAGTGTTTACTGTATTTAATACTCATTTAGACCACGAAGGCAAAAGAGCTGTTGATAATTCTATTGATTTAATTTTAAATACTGTGGAGAAAAGTGAACATCCTTATTTATTAACAGGAGATATGAATATCACTAGTTTTTCACTTGATTATTTTAAATTTACTAAGGTGTTAGATGATAGTAAAAATGTTGCTTCAAGTAGTGTGAAACATGGAACTATTAATTATAATTTTAATAATAAGTTACTTCACTTTATAAGAATTGATTATATTTTTGTAAGTGAGAATGATTTTAAGGTTTTAAATTATCGTGTTGATTCTAGTTATAAATATTTAGATAAGCCAGTAAGTGATCATTTTCCAATTATTGTTGATTTTACTTTGAATTAATTTTACTTAA
>CAYJEL010000093.1:0-3236 GCA_964369245.1 uncultured Muribaculaceae bacterium | reverse complement strand
GAGTACATATTTCATTAGTTTTAGTAGAATTTCTAACTGCAACAGCGCATATTTCCGTTGTTTCAGAAATATTAATTATAGCCTCTTGACCTGACGATACAACTTTTTCTTGACCAACAATATAATATTCATAACCAGTACCATTAGTAGATAAAGTTAATTCCAAATCCTCATTATACCAATTATTTACCTTCTTACTATCAGTAGTTAGTGTTACTGTTAATGGAACACATTCATCACTAGTTGAAACATTTTCATCAACAAATACTACCGAATCTTCAAAATTTTTAATATAACAAATACCATCTTCAAATATTGATAAATAGACTTTTCCTTCATTGTTTATTTTCACATAACCCAAAGGTGGTTTTTCTCCTGTTGTTTCAATTTCATTATATAAATTAGTTTCTCCATCAAACTTCATATCACTGCCATTAAGTAAAGCGCTAGCATATAACTGTTCAGCACCATTTACTATTAAATTAGCCTGTGACAAATTAACTGATTTACGAGAATCTTCTATTACATTTAAAATTATTGGTGTTGCAACCAAAGCAACAATAGCTAAAATAATTATTACAGCTAATAACTCAATTAAAGTAAACGCCTTTATATTCTTACATTTCATAAAACCACTCAATCCTATCTTTAATTATCTTATCATTTATAAAAAAATAAATCAATTAATTTACAAATATAATTAAATGTGATAATATAATTTATACAAAAAAAGGAGCAAACATAATGATCGATATTACACAAATAAATATAGATAAAATTAAAGAAGAAAAAAATTTAAATGATTCAATTAATAATTTTAAAATTAAAAAAAATATCAAAAAAAGACATTTAAAGGAAAGAACAGAAATTATAAAAGAAATTACTTATAACACAAATCTAATTTTAGATAAAGAAAACAGTTTAAATCAAATAATATTTTCCTTCATTAAAATATTTTTAGCTTCAATAAGTATTTTTGCAGTAAGTATATTAGGTCTAATTCCAACTACTGGAGTTATTACAACTTTAACACTCGAATTACAAGGCTTAATGATTTTATCTGTATTAATTCCTTCTGTTGCTGAAAGTAGTAATCTTAAAAAAAATTTTAAAGACTATTTAAAAATAAATATTAAAGAAATTAAAAAATCAAAAATACAAAATGAAGAAAAACTTCACAATATTAATCAAATAATAAAAACAATTGAAAAAAATTTAAAAACAGAAGAAATTAAAATTACAACATCTTATTATAATAAAACAGGAATTAACTTAGATAATTTAGAAAATAACAATTTAGAAAATAAAAAAGATAAAAAATTATCTCTTACTTTAAACTCTAAAAGCTCATAAGCTTTTTTTATTTTATAGAATCCTCATACTCATCATAACTTAGATTATCACTAACAATCTTAATACTTTTAACATTTTTAAAACCCAAAGCCATAATATAAGCTAATTCCATATCAAAAACAACAGGTTCCTTAATATCAGTTTCTAATACAAAATCATTTGATGTATAACACTTTACATCTCCATCTAATTTATAAATTTTTTCATCATAAGTAACATTTGGATGATATAACAACACCTCTGAAATAGTAACCTCGCTACCCTTTTTTATATTATTACTACCAACATAACCTATATTTAAAATTGGCGTATTTCTATCAACATCTTTTAAAGCTTCAATTACATTTAAACCACCAACTCCAGTTTTAATAACTTCATCATTATTTTTATTATACTTTTCCAATAAACTTACTTCATCATTTGTAGCTATTACTATCATTATAAATCCACCTCTCTTAACCATTATAACATAAAAAAATAAAGCTCATCACTTTATTTTATATATTCCAGTATCATTATCAATATTATCAATACTATATAAAACTAAAATATCCTCAATGTTATTTGCACTTACATAATCACTAACACTTAAATTATAAAATCTCAAATCAATTAAATGAATCTTACTATAATTTTCAGTTAAATATGGAACCATACTATTAGCAAAACTATCTTTAATAATTAAAATTTCACTTCCATTAGAAACATTAGTACTAATTGTAATTAAAGGATGATTACCATCTAAATAATATGAATATTTATCTTTTGTTAATAAATGCTCATACTCATAAATTGTATCAGTAACACGTCCACTACTAACATAATTAACCTCAGTAACAGTATTAGTGTTGAACACTTGAAATAACTCTTTTTCAAAATTATATATACCAGCATTAGAAGTTAAAGTTCCTTCAAAATACCTAGAAACCGTTCTTAAATTAAGCTCAACACACTCAAGTTCTTTATACTTGCAATATTCTAAATAAGTGTAATATGCACCATAAGCATTATAATGATGATCAGTTTTAAAATAAACTGGATATTTATTATTACCTCTAATCAATGCTTCTCTCACATCAATAACATTTAAATTAACTTTAGAATAAATATAATCAAATACCTCATTTTGTTTATCAAAAGAAACATTAGCAGGTAAATAATTACTATTAATTAAACCACTAGAAGGAACTAATAATAAATCAACACCTACATCATTACTATCATTAAAACTATTTAATACCTCAATAAATTTATCAGTATTTACAGGACTATCATATTTTTTAAATAAATATTCATCAGTTACATAAACATCATTAATTAAAGAATTATTAAAAAACAACATCAAATGACTTTTCATACCGACAAAAAAATCTCTAAATATGAAATGATCAGATAAATAATCATTTATATCACTAAAATAACTTCCATCAAATAATACATCAAAAGAAAATTCAGGAAATGTTGCTAAATTTCTATTCTCATTAACACTAAATTCTTTTTTATTACTTCCAAAAAACAAAAGTGTAAAACATACAATAATACCAAATATAAATATGCTTAATTTACTAGAAACAACTATTTTAAATATATTTTTAATTTTAGCATCCTTCAAAAGAATCAAAAGTTTAGCAAAATATTTTTTAATAAAATTTAAAATTAATATAAACAATTTTTTACTAAATTTAAAAACAATTACAAAATATTTTTTTATATTTATAAA
Organism: uncultured Muribaculaceae bacterium; assembly: GCA_964369245.1. Taxonomy (GTDB): domain Bacteria; phylum Bacillota_I; class Bacilli_A; order RF39; family UBA660; genus Faecisoma. Next base: position 163 of record CAYJEL010000093.1, on the reverse strand, counting down.
AAATTTATTTTCCTTAATATTTTTATTATTAAATATTTTTAAAACTCTTTCTTTCATAGTTTTAATAAAAGAAACAACTTTTAAATAAACTTTACTATTTTTTATAACACTAAAATACTTATAAAATTTATTTTCTTTTTTTAACTCAGTTTTTGGTTTACTA
>CAYJEL010000092.1:0-3239 GCA_964369245.1 uncultured Muribaculaceae bacterium | reverse complement strand
TTTCTTTTTTAAAGTAATCTCCTAAACTCCAATTACCTAACATTTCAAAAAATGTGTGGTGTGTTGTGTCACCAATACTTTCTAAATCGTTAGTTCTTATGCATTTTTGGTAATCAACTAATCTAGTTCCAAATGGATGTTTTTCTCCTAACAAGTAAGGTACTAATGGTTGCATTCCAGCTGTATTAAATAGTACTGAGGCATCATTTTCTGGTACTACTGGAGCTGATGGTATTTGAACATGTCCTTTACTTTTGAAGAATTCTATATATAAATCTTTTAAATTCATTTTATACCAACTTTCTAATTTCTTGTTCTAAGTATTCTAAGTCATAATCATTTTTTATTTCATAATCAAAATTAGTATAGTTATCTAATCCTGTTTCAGTACTATGACTTTGTTGTTTTTCTGTTAATATTTCATTTTTATTTTCTCTCGTAATTTTTATAGCTTTAACATTGTATTTTTTTCTTGGTTCATCTATTTCAATATCAAATCTAACATCTGAAATAATTATATAATCAAAGTAATATTCATATACTCTTAAGTCTTCTATTAATTTTTTCACGAAGAATTGTTCATCTATTTTTTTTCTAATTATATCTGTTCCTAATTCTTGTAATAAACTTCTTGGTTTAGTTTCTTCACTACCATCCCAATCGCTTATTTTTTTTGCAAATTCTTTTATATAATATGAGTATTGTAATATTAATACTTTTTTATTTTTTTCTTCTAATATTTTTTTTAAAATTAAAGCACTGGTATCTTTCCCACTTCGTGCTTTTCCACAAAACATAAAAATTTCCATAATTTCCTCCTAAACACTATATAAATTATATCATTTTAATGTTTTTTTGTCATTAAAAAAATCATTAATTAAAATGATTTTAGTCTTCTGTATTTAAAATATTAAATTTTTCATCTAAGTAATTAAATAATTCTTTACTAGCTGCAATTACTGGAGTTGATATAATCATACCTACAATACCAAAGAAATATCCAAACACTAATAATCCTACTATAATTACAACGGGATTTAGTTTTGTTGTTTTACTCATAATCATTGGTTGTAAGAAATTACCTTCTAAGAATTGTAATACAAATACTACTGCGAATACAGCTATACCAATTGGAAGTGATTGAGTTAGCCCAATTAAAACAGCTGGTGCTCCTCCAATATATGGCCCAATATAAGGTATTACATTAGTAATAGCGCAGAATAGTGCGAATAATAAAGCTGATTCTAATCCAATAACTGTGAATGCTATACCTGAAATTACAAATATAATTGAACCATCTATTAATACTCCTTTTACAAAGTTAATAACTGGTTTGTTAACAGTTTGTATAACTTCTTTAACATTTTTTCTATATTTTTTTGGTATAATTGAATAAAAGAAATCTTTATTATTATCATAATTAACAAGTAATAAAAATCCTATTACTAATCCTGCAAAGAAATTTCCAATACCTGAGAATAATGCTCCCACAAATGACACTATAATATCTGGTAAAGAATTAACTATTCCTGCAAAAGCATCAGCTATTGTAGTAAATAGATTTTTTTGAATTTCTTCGATATCTACACCTTCAATACTTTTTAATGAATCAAATATTTCTATTGCAAAACCTTCAACTATTGTGTATGTTTCTGGAATTGTAATAGTCACAAAATCGTGAACTTGGGTAGCAAGTAAAGGTATTAATGAATTTAATATTAAAAATATTAATAACAATAATCCAATATAACTTATAATTGTACCTAAGGTTCTACTTAGTCCTAATTTGTTTAATTTAATAACAATTGGGTTTAATAACCATGATATAACAAACCCTATAATAAGTGGGGTTAGGATTGTTAAGATTGTAAATAAAAATGGTCCTACATTTAATTGTTGTAATAATATAAAACCTAAGTAAATAACTGCTATTACTACAAATATAATTAATAGTTGTAATAAGTTAGTCCCTAAAGAAATTAATTTATTAAGTTTAGCGTTGTTAATTTCTTTTTCTTCTTTTTTTCTAAACATAATTACACCTTCATTAATTCGCTTTCTTTAACTTTTAGTTTTTCTTCTACTATTTTGTTAAATTTGTTAATTAAGTCTTGTATTTGTTCTGTTCCATATTTGACATCATCTTCTGAAATTTCTAATTTTTTCATATCATTATTTCCATCTTGACGAATATTTCTTAAATTAATTTTAGCTTCTTCTGCTATTTGTTTTACTTGTTTTACATATTCTTTTCTTGTTTCTTCAGTTAAAACTGGAATATTTAAAATTATAATTTCTCCATTGTTATTAGGTGTTAGGCCTATATTTGATTCATATATTCCTTTTTCTATAGCTTGTAAAGCTGATTTATCAAATGGTTTAATAACTAATTGTCTTGCTTCAGGTACTTGGATGTTAGCTATTTGTTTTAAAGGGGTATCACTACCATAGTAATTTACCATAACACCGTCTAACATTGCAGGATTTGCTCTACCTGTTCTAACATTTAGAAATCTTCTTTCCATTGTACTGATTGCTTCTTGCATACTTTCTTCTGTTAATAATAATACATCATCCATAAATTTTCTCCTTTAATTTTTTAATTTGTTGTTCATAATCATTATTTGTAATATAAGATCCTACAACGGCTATATCTATATTTTTTAAAAGAGTAATGTTTTTATCATTTATTCCACCATCTACTTGTATTAAAAAATTGTATTTAGTTTTTAAATCATTTAACTGATTTATTTTTTCTAATACTTCTTTTTTAAAAGTTTGTCCACCTTTTCCAGGTTCAACACTCATTACTAAAACCATATCAATGTGTTTTAAATATTTTTCTATTTCATTGATACTTGTTTCTGGTTTTAGTGATAATCCAACTTTAATATTTCGCTCTTTTAAATAAGATATTAAACTCATTATATCACAATTTACTTCACTATGAAAAGTAATATAAAGAGGATTTAGATTTTCATATTTTTTTATGTATTTTAAGACATCATTTACCATTAAATGAATATCGAGAGTTTTACAATTTAGTTGTGTTAAAACATCTATGTAATCATCTGTTTTATTTTCAACAAATTGGCCATCCATGATATCAACGTGTAAGTAGTCTATATTAGAATTTATTAATTTATTTATATTTTGTTCTAAGTTATCTTTAATACTTAGAAATGAAGCTGATATTTTCATTTTTTATCATCCTTTATAAATTTTAAATAGTTTTCATA
>CAYJEL010000091.1:0-3312 GCA_964369245.1 uncultured Muribaculaceae bacterium | reverse complement strand
AAGGTTGCTTAAATGTTAAAGGAAATACAATTGCTGTTATGCCATCTGATTTAAATAATATTGCTCCAAGTTCAAATAAATTATTAGCCAATGATATTTTAAAAAATAATGGATGTTTAATTAGTGAGTACTCAGTAGGTATGAAAATAGATAAATTCAACTATGTAAAAAGGGACAGAATTCAAAGTGCTTTATCTAATGTCATACTTGTTGTTGAAGCAAACGAGAAAAGTGGAACAATGATTGCTGTAAACTATGCTAAAAAATACGATAAAAAAGTTTATGCACTTGATCATTTCACTAATGATTTGATAAAAGAAAAAGTTTCAATAAATAACAATGTAGATGTTAATACTATTAAACATTTAATCAACGAAAACAAGAGTGTTTATAAACAAGCAAGTTTATTTGATTAGATAGAAAGGGTGTTTTAAAATATGAGTACAAAAAAATCTTCTTTCATAGATGAAGAGCAAAGTTTATCTAATAATATAGAATTAATGAACGAACAAATTAATGTCTCTCAATCTGAAATTAAAAAAATAGATGAAGAAATTGATAGCTTTTTATCTAATGATAGAGAAAGCCTTAGTTACAAACAAGAATTATTATTTTCTAAACAACAACACAATAGAAAAATTTCTGATATAAAAGTTATTAAGTCTAATCCATACTTTGGTAGAATAAAAGTTGAAAGTGAAGACGGAATTACAAATATGTATATTGGCGAAGTTCCTTTTTCTGACAATAAACAACGACAAATAATATATGATTGGCGAGCACCAGTTTCAGGTTTGTTTTATCAAAATCAAAATAGTTATAATTATAACGGTTTCCATTATGATTTATTGTTAAAAAGGAAGATATTAATAGAAAACTCAGAATTAAAATCTGTACAAGATGTTTATGCTACTAATAATACTAAAGAAAAAATCATTGATGAATTTTTACAAGATATATTAAATTCAAAAAAGAATTCTAATGAATTTACTGACATTATTAAAAGTATACAAGAAAATCAAAATAGCATAATAAGAGATTTACCATATGAAAATGTTCTAGTTCAAGGTGTAGCAGGATCTGGTAAAACAGCGATTATATTACATAGACTTTCCTATATATTTTATAATTATCCCGATATAAAACCTCAATCTTTTTTATTCATTGCACCAACTAATATTTTCAAATCTAAACTAAATCAACTAAATAAAAAATTACAAATAGATGAAATAAAAATGATAACACTTTTAGACTATTATAAAATTAAAATCAATGAAAAATTTTATACAAAAACTATAAACGAGAAAAAGAATGTCATAATTAACTATTTAGTTGATGACATAATTCCTGATCAAACTGAATGTAATTATTCAGTTTATAGTGAAGAGCAAGTAAACACTATTTTAAAACATTTTAATAATAAAATTAATAATGATATTGAAGTTATTGTTAATTCGAAAGATTTTGACAAATTTAATTACGAAAGTACAAACTTAAAAAACTATATTGATAATATTATTCCTGAATTAGAAAAACAAAAAATTAAATATCAAAACAGAATAATAGATACTTTTCAAACTATTATCAATCACAATTTATTAGAAAAAAGCGAATGTAATGAGTTAAATGATGTTAAAAATGAATTTGAAAATTTCACTAATAAACTAAAAACTAATTTAGATAAATTATACACTAGCGATAGTTATATTAGAATTAAAAATGATTTAAGTAGTCATGAAAAAGAAATTATTAATTCTAATAACAAAATTAATGACAGTACAGAGAAATTCAATAGAAATTTTGACAAAATCAATGAATTTATATCCGAGTTTAACAAAAATAATATATATAAACCTATATGCGTAACCTTAGATGATTACTCTAATATAATAAATGTAATTCAAAAATTATTTAATAAATCTCAGAATTATTTAGAACATACTAATGGAGAAATAAAAAATTGTGAAATAAAATTGGATAAAATGGAAAACTCTATGTTTAAATTATTTCGTAATAGAAAAGCAAATATATTAAAAGATAAAATACTAACTTTAAATTTAGAAATCAAGAAAAATACAAAATTCATTAATTATTATAATAAATTATCATTAGATAATATTAAGTCTTTAATTGAAATTAATCAAAAATTAAGTTCGCATAATGATGAATTAAATGATAATATTGAAATATTAAATAAAAAAATAACTTTATTAAAAAAATCACCAATATTGGTAATTGATGAATTTAAAGAACAATATAATGATTATTACAAATTGGATATTATATCTATTAAAAATAATCTTAAATCTTTGATAGATCCTCAGTATATATGGAATGAGTTTAAAAAACTTATTGAAGGTAAGTACACAACTAAAAAGAAATTAAAACTATATAGAGCTGATGCGTTTATACTATTAAAATTAGCTAATATAATAGGTTTATATTCAAAAAAAGATTTCAGCTATATTTACATAGATGAAGCACAGGATTATAACGACAACGAAATAGAATTAATTTATCAATTAGAAATGTCTCCATTTATAAATATCTATGGGGATATTAATCAAAAAGTATTTAACAATGTACATTCTAGAAAAAATTGGAGTTCTTTAATCAAATTACTTGATTGTGATATAAAAAAATATGAGTTAATTGAAAATTATAGAAATACAGTAGAAATAGTCGAACATTGTAATAAGATTATATCTTCTAAAATGATACCAATCGGCAATAGTAATGGAAAAGTTATTATCAATAAATTTCAAAACATAACTGAAATTATAAAAGTTGCAAGTGATACAAATTCAATAGTAATAACTAATAGCCAACTAGAATTATCTGATTTAAAAAGTAAAAATATAGAATGCTATTTGGTTAGCGAAGTGAAAGGATTAGAATTCCCAAGTGTTATTGTAATAAATAGCAATTTTTCTACTCAAGAAAAGTATGTATCTTTTACTAGGAGTTTACAAAATTTATATATTTATAATAAAGATTAAGCCGTAGCACGTTTTGTTGCATAGCAATGAAAGTGGTGATAGACTTATTCTTTTTTTATAAAATAAAAACATATAATACATCAGTTTATTATATGTTTTGTGGGTTTCAAAAGGGATTTCCCTTTGCACACTCGTTATTGGCTCTACCAATTGTGTAGTGTGTTACTTTATTTACATAAATCCTTTCAAGCATTAAAAAAAGTTGATCGAAATTAACTTAGTTTATTTGAAAGTTGAATTGGTTCGACTAATTTTCCTATGGCACGTATTATAAACGGGTTATAAACTTTTGTTACTGTTGATTTTTTCATTA
>CAYJEL010000090.1:0-3371 GCA_964369245.1 uncultured Muribaculaceae bacterium | reverse complement strand
GATTTAGGAAAAGCTGTTATGGCACAAAAAGAAGATGAAATTAAAAAAGGGCAACAAACATTTATTAAAAGAATAATTGCAGCAGTAATATTATTTATGGTAATATTTGTAGTTAGAATGGTTATTGGATTAGTATCTAGTGATGATGGAATTACAGGATGTATTGACTGTTTTGTAACTGGATTAGATAAATGTGATGTAGCATCGTAAACCTTAAAATTTAAGGTTTATTTTTTTTGTATTTAATTGTATTTTTCATATAATTTTGATATAATTAGAAAGTAATATTAAGTTTTAGGAGGGATTATAATGCTTTCGAATTGGATTGATGATCTTTTACGAGGAATTTCTTTGTTTTTTGACAATATTTTTTATAGTTTAATTCCTATTTTATATAATTTGTTTGTCGGTATTGCTGAGACTACTATATTTTCTGAAGAATTATTTTTAGAATTTGCTTCTAGGATTTATGCTTTATTAGGAATTTTTATGTTGTTTAAAGTAAGTTTTTCTTTACTTTCTTATATCGTTAATCCTAATGAATTTAATGATAAATCAAAGGGTGCATCTAAACTAATTGTAAATATAATTATAAGTTTAGCTCTTTTAGTAGCTACGCCTTGGTTATTTAATCAAGCTATGGAGATTCAAAGAATTATTTTAAAAGATAATACACTTGGAAAAATATTTACTAGTGTGAGTAGTGATAATGCGATGATTGTTAGTCCTAATCCAGGAGCTAATGTTTCGTATGATATTTTAAGAGCATTTTATAGTTTAGATGATAGTTATTCTGCTTGTGAAGGTTTAGATACTTTAGCTTTAGAAGAAGATGCTAAAGCTGCTTGTGAGGCTTCATTAAGTTTAGAAGGTGGAGAATTTGCTAAACTTGATCAAACTTTAACAAATGCCTATGTAACTAAAAGTTCTAGTATATATTTAGATTCTGAGGTTGCATATATGAGAGACAGTGTAACTGATAGATATGTTATGGAGTATATGCCATTTGTTTCAGCATTAGTTGCTGCAGGGGTATGTTGGTTATTTATATTATTTTGTTTTGATATAGCTTTAAGAAGTGTTAAACTAGGTTTTTATAGATTAATTGCACCTATTCCAATAATTTCAAGATTAGATCCTAAAAAAGGAACTAAAATGTTTGATGATTGGGTTAAAAGTGTTGTTAATACTTATTTAGATTTATTTATAAGATTGTTAGCTGTTTATTTTGCTATTTATATTATTTCTAATTTAAGTGGTACTTTTGTCAATTCAGTAACTGGGTTAGAAGAAGAAATTAATGGATATGTATATGTGTTTATTGTTTTTGGGGCTTTAATGTTTGCAAAACAGTTACCTAAAATAATAACTGATTTAACTGGTTATAAAATGGATGGTAAGTTTACATTGAATCCACTTAAGAAATTAAGTGAGGTTCCGGGTGTTGAAAAATTAGCTAGTGTTGCTGGTGGTACTGTAGCTGGTGCTAAGGCAGGAGCTAGCGCTGGTAATCCTTTATTAGGCGCAGCTTTAGGGGCTGGACATGGATTTAAAAATTCTAAATTAGCTGGTGATGGAAATGCAGGTTTTTTTAAGACAGCTAAAAGTGCTCACAAAAGTTTAACTGGAAATGACCTTATGAATTTTCAGTGGAAACCTGGTGGTGAAGCAGCAATAAAAAAAATAGGAGATCCATTAAAAGAATTATATAAAGCGAAAGATGAACTTGCTCAAAAAATGAGTGATACTAGATTAAAAACTGAAAATTCTGCTAACATATTAATTAAAAATGGTGTTAACATAAGTGATGTTTCAAGTGATAGTGTTAATTTAGCTCAGCAAGCAGTTACCAATTATAATAATTTAGAAGAAGAAATAAGAATAGCTGAAGAATCTTTTGGAACATCTGATTACGATGCGCATATGACAGAACAATTAAGGAATCAATTAAATGCAGCGTCACATGATATACAAAAATATAGAACTATGGCAACTGAAGGAGCGAATTATTTAGCTGCACGTGAAGAAGAGATGAATTACCGCGAAATTTCTTCTAGTTTGGAAAAAGATATATCTGGATTACAAAAAGAAAAACAACAAAGAGAAAACTTCTATGGTATGGATCCGGCACCTAGAAAAAGTGTTGATAGGTCTATTAAAAGAGCTAATGTTGAAGGTGGTCAAGGGGAAAACGCTCCTTCTAGTTTAACACGATATACTGAGGCATTAAAAAATAAGGATAAAAAATAATTAATATAAAAAAGGGTGTGATACAATGGGTGGATATTTAATTCCAGCGAATTCAAAAAAATCGTTATTGATATTTGGTTTATTTAAACAGTTTGACTTATTGTTATTTGGTTCTGGAATTGGAATTACTTTAGTTTTATTATTATTCTTACCAATAGAACAAAGTATACTTCTTTCTGTACTGGCTTTGGCTCCGGCTGCAGTTACAGGATTTTTGGTTTTACCTATTCCGAATTATCACAATGTTAGAATGTTAATAAAAACTGTATTTATATTTTATACAGAAAAAAGAAGATTTATTTGGAAAGGTTGGTGTGCTAAAGATGGCGAACAAAAGTAAATATACAAATGATGATATTCCAGTTAAGGATATTAAAAATGGTGCTATTTTGTTAGATAATGGGATGAAAGTTACTGGTGTTAAGATAATACCTAGAAATATTTTTATTTTAGATATTTCTACTCAAGAAAGTGTTATTACTAATTTAAGAAATGTTTATAATACTATAGATTATGAGTTTTGGACTATTGTTGCTGATAGACCTGTGGATATTAATGTTTATTTATCACAACTTGAGTTACTTTATAATAAAGTTACTACTCCAAATAAAAGAAAGTTAATTATGGAAGATATTAATAAAGGTAATACTTTTATGAATAACAACATAGTTGATACTGAATATTTTATATTATTTAAAGATAAAAAAGATGAAATGATTCAAAAGAAAATAAGAAATTTAATAAATACTTTAGCTGGGGCAGGTTTAGTTGCTTATCAAACAACTAATGATGATTTAAGAATGATTTTAGATAATTTCTTAAATGGTGGTCAGACTACGACGTTTGGGACGGTGATGTCATAATGGATATAAAAAGTCAAATAGCTCCAAAGGGGTTAGAATTTAAAGCTAGTGAATTTGTAATTAGTGATAAGTATGCAACTATTTTAACGGTTGTTTCTTATCCTAAGTTTGTACCTCCAGCTTATTTAGCTAATTTAACTAGTTTATCTGGGGTTAAAGTTGTTATTAAACATATACCAATGCCTTTTAGTGTTATACAAAAGATGTTAAATAAAGAAATTGCTGATATTAAATCTAGATATCAAACTGAATATGATA
>CAYJEL010000089.1:0-3376 GCA_964369245.1 uncultured Muribaculaceae bacterium | reverse complement strand
TGTCTTTCAATATCTCTTGATTTAATAGTTTCCCTTTTATCATAGTTTTTCTTACCACGAGCTAAACCTAATTCAATTTTAACATGACTTTTTTTAAAATATAATTTCAAAGGAACTAAAGTATAACCTAAAGTTTCTACCTTTTGTTTTAATTTTAAAATTTCTTTTTTATGCATTAATAACTTACGCGTTCTAGTTGGTTCATGATTAAAACGATTTCCTTGCTCATATTCAGAAATATTCATATTTAAAATAAATAATTCATTATTTCTAATAATAGCATAACTATCTTTAATATTAGCCTTACCAGCTCTTATTGATTTAACCTCAGTTCCCTGTAAAACTAAACCAACCTCAAAAGAATCCTCAATCTCATAATCAAAACGTGCTTTTTTATTTAGTATTTCCATTTACAACCTCAAAATCAACAGTTCTTTTATCTTTATCAGCAGCTACAACTTTGACTCTCACACTATCACCTAAACGATAACCACGTTTATTTTTATTACCTCTTAGTGAGAAAGTTGTTTCATCAAAAGTATAAAAATCATCTTTTAAACTATCTAATCTAACTAAACCTTCAACTAAATTAGGTAATTCAATAAACATCCCAAAACTCATAACTGAACTAATCATACCATCAAATTCCTCACCAATATGATCCATCATATATTCAGCTTTTTTCATAGCTTCAACTTCTCTTTCACATTCAATACTTCTTCTTTCAGTAGTTGAACAATGTAAAGTTAAAAATGGTAATTCTCTTTCATAATATTTAATTACTTCCGAATTTATTTGATTTTCAAAAACATATTTATGTAATAATCTATGAACAGTAGTATCAGGATATCTTCTAATTGGAGAAGTAAAATGTGTATAACACTTAGAAGCAATTCCAAAATGACCTATATTAGTAGCATCATAAACAGCTTTTTGCATACTTCTTAACATCATTGAAGATAAAATACCATGTTCCTTTTTATCACTTAATTGACCCAAAATATCTTGCATCATACGAGGATTAATTTTATCAAAATTACCCTTTACCTTATAACCTAAAATACTAATAAATCTTAAAAAGTTTTGAATTCTTTCTTCACTAGGTTCACCATGAACACGATATACAAAAGGTAAATCTAAGTGAAATACATGAGTTGCTACACATTCATTAGCAGCAATCATAAAGTCTTCAATTAACTTCTCACCAACACCTCTATCACGTAAAACAACATCAATTGCTTTACCTTTATCGTCAACAATAATTTTAGGCTCATCAATATTAAAATCTAAATAACCACGACGCTCTTTAAATTTTCTTAATACATCAGCTAATTCTTTCATTAAAAATAATTTATCAACATATTCTTCATAGCCTTCAGCAACAATATTATTATCTAAAATATTATTAACCTTTTTATAAGTCATTTGAATTCTAGATTTAATAACACTTAAATAAATATCATAATCAACAATATCACCACTTGGATTAATTACCATATCACATGATACAGCTAATCGTTCAACTGAAGGATTTAAAGAACAAATACCATTACTTAATTTATGAGGTAACATTGGAATTACCCTATCAGCTAAATAAACACTAGTTCCTCTTTCCATAGCTTCATTATCTAAAGACATACCAGGTTTAACATAATAACTAACATCAGCTATATGAACCCCTAATTTATAATTATCCCCATCTTTAGAAATACTAATAGCATCATCAATATCTTTAGTGTCATCACCATCAATAGTAAAAATAACTTCATCAGTTAAATCACGACGACCTACTTTATCCTCTTCAGTAACATAATCTAAAATGGCATCAACCTCAGCCATAGTTTTATCACTAAACTCATCAGGAATATTCATACTATTAGTAATAGATATTATATCAACACCAGGATCATTTTTATGACCTAATAGCTTAAGTACCTCACCCTTATAAGTATTTCTACCAATCTTATTAGTAATTTTAACTAAAACCTTATGACCAGCCATAGCAGCCATATCTTTTTTCTTATCAATTTCAATTTCTAAACTTAATTTTTCATCATCTAATTTTAAATATTTTCTTTTTCTTTTAATGATTATTTCCCCAACAACTTGCTTAAGCTTACGATCAACAATCTTAACAATACGCCCTTCTTTAGAAGTACCTTTCGTATTAATTATTTCCACAATAACCTTATCACCATGAATAGCATTATTCATATTATTAGGATTAATAAAAATATCTTCATCAGATTCAACATCAACAAATCCAAATCCTTTTTTATTAGCTAACATAGTCCCAATTTTTAAATGCGAATTATTAAATAACATATAATTATTTTTATTAGTTCTATATAACTTTAAAGTATCCTCCATATTATTTAAAACCTTTAATAATTCTTTTAATCCTTCTACACTATTATCATCTAATAATTCATGGATTTCATTTACCGATAATGCTTTATCACTATTTTTTAATAACTCAATAATTCTTTCTTCCATTTTACTCACCTTCTAATATTGGAATATCAACCTCAACTTGATTAATTGCAGTAAATCTCTTAGTAATCTTATCAGTAGTAGTATAAATATCTTTAACATCCTTACTTACTGTTTCAATACTACGATATAACTTATCCCATCTTTCTTTATATCTATAAAATTCAGTACTTAATAAATTAAGTTCCTTATGAATTATATTAGTATACTTATCTCTTTCTATATTTTTAATAATAATTTGAATAGTTGTTAAAGTTGAAATCAAAGTAGTTGGACTAGTTATCCACACCCTTTTCTTATAAGCATAATCAATTATGTCCTGATGATAGGCATTAACCTCAGCAAAAATTGCCTCAGCTGGTAAAAATAATATGGCTTGATCAGATGTAACACCTTCAATAATATATTTACTAGCTATAGCATCAATATGTTTCTTCATATCAATTCTAAACAACTTTTCAGCTTGAACTCTTAAATTAGAATCCAATTTTTTATCAACCATATTTTTATAATTTTCTAAAGGAAACTTCGAATCAATAGCAATCATTCCTAAAGGTTCAGGAGCCTTTAAAACACAATCAGCTATATATCCATTATCAAAACTATACTGTAAGTGATAAACACTTTGCTTCTCACCAAATACATTACTCATAATATGTTTTAGATTAATCTCTCCAAAAATTCCTCTTGTTTTTTTATCAGTTAAAACACTTTGTAAAGAAATAATATCATTAGATAAATTATCAATTTTTTTCTGAGCTTCATCAATTTTACTAATTCTTTCTAATACCGAAGCAAAAGTTTTATTAGTTCTTTCAAAATTAACATCCAGTCTCTCATTAACCTTATCACTTATAATATTAAGTCTATTTTCTATTTTATC
>CAYJEL010000088.1:0-3428 GCA_964369245.1 uncultured Muribaculaceae bacterium | reverse complement strand
TCTTTAGCCATTCAAATCACCTCTTCGTTAAAATTTCATAGCCATCTTCAGTCACCAAAACAGTATGTTCAAAGTGAGCAGAATTTTTCTTATCGGCTGTTACAATAGTCCAATCATCATCAAGCATTAATATATTAGCTGTTCCTAGATTTAACATAGGTTCAACTGCAAATACCATACCTTTTTTTATAATAGGACCTGTTTTAGGTTTTCCGTAATTAGGAATATCAGGTGCTTCATGTAAATTTTTACCAACACCATGACCAACTAATTCTTTAACAACACCTAGTTTATGTTCAATAGCATATTGCTCAACAGCATATCCGATATCTCCAATATAATTACCTGGTTTAATAACTTCAAGACCCTTAAATAAAGCAATTTCAGTATGTTTCATAAGATAACTACTATCTGAAGAAACAACACCAATACCATAAGTCCAAGCTGAATCACCGTGATAACCATTGTAACAAGCTCCAATATCAATTGATACAACATCACCATTTTTTAATTTACGATTTCCAGGAATTCCATGAACTACTTCATCATTAATTGAAATACAAATAGAAGCTGGATAACCGTGATAACCTAGGAAAGATGGAGTAGCCTTACAACTTACAATGAAATCATAAGCCATTTTATCTAACTCCAAAGTAGTAATACCTTCTCTTAAAAATTTTTTTAAATGATTATGAGTATCGCCAACAATCTTTCCAGCTATCCTTAAATTTTCTAATTTAGTCATTTAAACCTCATCAATAATTTTTTCTATTTCAGAAAAAACTACTTCTTTATCATTTTGACTATCAACAAAATATATTAAATTTTTATCTTTTAAATAATCAATTACCGGTAAAGTTTCATCCATATATACTTCAAATCTTTTATTAAAAACATCATATGAATCATCTAAACGACGCTCTAACAAAGTATGATCCTTCACACATAAGTCACTTACATAAAACTCATCGTTATATACAGTTTGACACATTGGACAAAACTTTCTTCCAGTAATTCTTTTAACAGCTACCTCTTTAGAAACATCTAAATAAATAAACTTTCCAACAGGATAATTTAACTTAGCCATTAAAGAAAAATACATTTCCACTTGTTTTATATTTCTAGGAAAACCATCTAATATAAAACCATTATTACACTTTTTCAATTTTTTTTCTAATAAAGATAATACTAACTCATCAGATAATAATTGACCAGAATTTATTTTATTTAATATATCTTCATCTTCAATTTCTCTTATTAAGTTTCCAGTAGAAATATGGGGTAAATTATACTTAGAAGAAATTAATTCACTTTGTGTCCCCTTGCCAGAAGCAGGAGGAGCGATTAAAACAATATTAATCATCGTTTAGAATAACTTCTTGTTTGTAATTGACTTTCTAATTGTTTATAAGTTTCTAAAGCGACACCTACAACAATTAAAAGACCCGTACCACCAATTGTTACCGTAGTTGATAAACCTGAAACCGCTCCAAATATAACTGGAATCCCAGCTAAAATACTTAAGAACAAAGCTCCAACAACAGTAATTCTACTTAAAACATAACTGATATAAGAAGATGTATTTTTCCCTGGTTTAATACCTGGTATAAATCCACCATTTTTATTTAAATTATCACTCATATCATTTGGTTTAAATTGCATAAATGTATAGAAATATGCAAATGCAAATATTAACAATACATATAAAGTAAACCCAACAGGGGTAGTCATTAATAAATAATTATTAACAAACTCTAAATAACCTGGATTAGTAATAACTGTAGTTAAAAATGAAGGAATAGTAATAACAGCCGAAGCTAATATTACTGGCATAACTCCAGAAGAATTTAACTTAAATGGTAAATAATTTTGTTTACCACCAAAACTATTATTTGATTTATTAGCATATTGAACATTAATTCTTCTTTCAGCACTTTCAACAAATATAACCCCTAATATAATAGCGATATATACAAGTACAAAAGCAATAAATAAGAATAATCCCAACGTACCATCAAGTAATAATTCACTATACGCTGTTGCAAACATAGTTGGTAAAGTAGAAATAATACCAGCCATAATAATTAATGACATACCATTTCCGATACCCTTAGCAGTGATTTGATCACCCATCCATAAAAGTAAACTTGTACCAGCTGTTAATACAATAGCATATTGTACATAATCTAAATTACTAGCACCATCACCTATAAAAGCAAATGAATAAAAGTAACCTTGAATAAATGCTAAAGCAATACCCGTAACTCTAGTAATTTTATTAAGCTTAGCTCTTCCAGTCCCACCTTGTTTTTTAAGTTCAGATAAGAATGGAACTAAATCCATAGCTAAAATCTGAATAACAATTGAAGCTGTAATATAAGGCATAACCCCAAGTGCAAATATTGAAAATTGACTTAAAGCTCCTCCACCTAAAACATTAATTAATTCTAAGAATCCTAAAGTATTAGTCCCTAGCGATGCTTCATTTATACCTGGTACAACAATTGCTTTACCAATAACATAAATGAATAAACACACAAGTGTGAATAAAATACGTTTTTGAATATCTTTATTTTTGCTATTAAATAGCTGCTTGATAGTCCTAAACATATTACATCACCTCAGTTTTCCCACCTAATTTTTCTATTTGTTCTTTAGCAACACTTGAAAATTTGTGTGCTTTAACTGTTAATTTTTTCTCTAAAGTACCAAAACCTAATACTTTAATTCCATCTAATTGTTTTTTAACAAGTCCCATATCTTTTAATAATTCAGGAGTAACAACTGCTCCATCTTCGAATCTATTTAAATCACTTAAGTTGATTACTGCATATTCAACTTTAAATCTTGCATTAGAGAATCCTCTTTTTGGTAATCTACGGAATAAAGGTAATTGTCCACCTTCAAAACCTGGTCTTACTCCTCCACCTGAACGAGCATTTTGACCTTTATGACCTTTACCACTTGTTTTACCTAATCCAGATCCAGTACCTCTACCTAGTCTTTTACGACTTTTAGTAGCACCTTCATTAGGTCTCATTGTATGTAATTTCATTAGATAATCTCCTCAACTTTCTTACCTCTTAAGGTAGCAATATGTTCAGCAGTTCTTTGTGATTTTAAACTTTCTAACGTAGCAAATGCCATGTTAACTTTAGTATTAGATCCTAGGGATTTAGATAAAATATTTTTGATACCAGCTAATTCTACGATACTTCTTACAGCACCACCAGCTTTAACTCCAGTACCTTCGCAAGCAGGTTTAAGTAAAATTTTACTAGCTCCTCTTACACCAATAGCTTCATGAGGAATAGTTCCATTTACTACACTAACAGTTACAACATTTTTAGTTGCAGCAGCAACGGCTTTTTTAATTGCATCTGGTACTTCATTTGCTTTACCAGTTCCAATACCTACGCGACCTTTAC
>CAYJEL010000087.1:0-3442 GCA_964369245.1 uncultured Muribaculaceae bacterium | reverse complement strand
AGGGGGTCGTGGGTTCGAGTCCCTTATTCTCCACCAAAATGATAACTACAAATCGAAAGATTTGTTTTTTTGTGCATATAATTAAATAGGTGATAAAATGATAAAGAAAAAAACTATCGTAAAACTATTAGTAACAATTATATTAACATGCATTACCATAATAACTCTCCATTACAACCAAAACTTAAAAGATTTATTTTACAACAATGTTTTAAAAGAAAATATAACATTCGCTTCAATTAATAAATGGTACAAGCAGACCTTTGGTGATATACTACCATTTGATAATATAATAACAGAAGCAGTTCCTGTTTTTAACGAAAAAATAGAATACAACACCATTAATAACTACGAAGATGGAATCGAACTTCACGTCAAAGAAAACTACCTTATTCCAGCTATAGATATGGGAATAGTAACCTTCATAGGAGAAAAAGAAAACTATGGATTAACAGTAATTGTTGAACAAGCTGATGGAGTAGTTGTGTGGTACTCTAATCTTTCGGAAACAAATGTTAAAATATATGATTATATCGAAAAAGGAAATCTAATAGGAGAAGTAGATAATATATTATATATGGTTTTTTATAAAGATGGAAATATAGATAACTATGAAAACTATATTTAAAATCCATGTTTTATTTTATCTAACAGCCCTTGTTTCTTTTCTAACAGGATATTTTTATAACTTTATATTATTTACACAAATTATATTAGTACATGAATTAGGACATATTATAGGAGGGATTATATTTAAATGGAAAATAGAAAAAATAATTATTTTGCCATTTGGAGGTATTACTTTTTTTAATACCAAAATAAATTTACCAGTACACCAAGAAATAATAGTAACACTATTAGGTCCAATATTACAAACCTCACTATTTTTAATCGATAACCAATACTTAAAACAATTAAATATAATAATACTACTATTTAATCTAATTCCTATTTTACCTCTAGATGGATCAAAAATAGTAAATATTATATTAAATAAATTCTTCTCATATTATTATAGTTTAATAATTTCTTGTTTAATTTCTTTGACACTAATAATTTCAATGTTACTAAAATTTAACTTTAATTTAATATTAATATTCATATTAATTTTTTTATTAAAAAATACGTATATAAATTTTATTAATAAAAATCAGTATTTAAAAAAACTAATTTTAGAAAAATATTTATATAAATTTAATTTTAAAAAAAGAAAAATTATAAAAAATATTAAACAATTTAAAAAAAATACCAATCATATTATTTTAGTTAAAAATAAATACCTCACTGAAAAAGAATTTTTAAGAAAAATGTTTGACATTTAAAGGGAAATGTGTTAAAATTAATAACTGTGTAGAGCTTTCTACAACCGCACTGAAAAGGTTAAAACAAATATGTACCTTAATGGCGAGTCTTAAAATTTATGAAGGAGGGTAAAATGAAAGCTATTATTGAAACTGGTGGAAAACAGTATTATGTTGAAGAAGGTAGTGTTATCTACGTTGAAAAATTAGACGCTGAAGTAGGAACTTCAGTAAAATTTAATGTATTAATGATCGATGGTATCGTAGGTAGACCTTATTTAGAAAATAATACAGTTGAAGGTGAAGTAGTTAAACACGGTAAAGCTAAAAAAATTAGAATTTTTAAATATAATCCTAAGAAAAAATACCGTAAAACTCAAGGTCATCGTCAATCTTATACAAAAATTGAAATTAAAAAAGTTAAATAATGATTAAAATTAATATCAAGGATAATCAAATTAAGGTTACCGGTCATGCAGGTTATGATGAAAGTGGCAAAGACATAGTCTGTGCTTCAGTATCATCAATTATAATAACTACTGTAAATGCAATATTAAACATAGATAGCCAAGCTATCGATTATAAAGAAATTGATGGCGTTTTAATAAATATTTTAAAAACAGATAAAATAACCAATATATTAATAAATAATATGATTGATTTATTAGAACAATTAGAACATCAATATCCAAAATATATTAAATTAAGGAGGTGTTAATTGTGTTAAAATTGATGCAATTAAATATACAATTATTTGCTCATAAAAAAGGACAAGGGTCAACTAAAAATGGTCGTGATTCAGAATCTAAACGTTTAGGAGCAAAAGCTGCTGATGGAGAATACGTAACTGGTGGAAGTATTATTTATCGTCAAAGAGGTACTAAAATTTACCCAGGACATAATGCTGGAATCGGTTCAGATGATACTGTTTACGCAAAAGTAAGTGGATATGTAAAATTTGAAAGAGTAGGTAAAAGCAAAAAACAAGTTAGTATCTACAGTGAAAGAGCTTAATTAAAAATCGAATATTTCGATTTTTTTTATACAAAATATTAAATACAAATTGACTTTTAATAAAAAAAGTGCTATTATTATAAAAACGCACGTAAGTGTTTTTATTTTGGAATAATCATATAATTAAGAGGTGAATATGAAAAAAGAAACATCTACTAAAAAAGTAGAAAAAAAACAAACTAAAACAGTTAATAAAAAACAAACTAAAACAGAAAAAACAACAAAAGAAAACTTCCTAACAGGAGTAATGAAAGAAATGAAAAAAGTGAGATGGCCATTAAAAAAAGAAATGATTAAATTCTCAGTTGCAACTATTTCATTCATTATATTCTTTGCGTTATTTTTCATGCTAGCAGACTTTATAATAGCGACTATTAAAATGTGGGGGTAATTTATGGAAAAAGAATGGTATGTAGTAAACACGTATTCAGGACATGAAAACAAAGTAAAAGAAAAACTAGAAATGAGAGCTTCAAGTATGGGACTTGAAGATTATATCTTAAGAGTTGTTGTACCTGAACATACGGAAGTAGAAACAAAAGACGGAAAAACAAAAGAAAAAATAAAAAAAATGTTCCCAGGTTACATTTTAGTAGAAATGATAATGACAGATAATGCTTGGTTAGTAGTAAGAAATACACCAGGAGTTACAGGATTTATCGGATCATCAGGTAAAGGTGCTAAACCTTTTCCTCTAACACCTATGGAAGTAGATAATATCTTATCTTCTATGGGAATGAGTCGTATCGATTTAGCTAACCAATTAAAAGTTGGAGATTCAGTTAAAGTAATTGATGGACCATTTGCAGAAATGTTTGGTAAAGTAACAAGTATTGATTTTGAAACACAAAAACTAGAAGTTTCACTAGATTTATTTGGACAAGAAACAAACGTAGAATTGATGTTAACACAAATATCAGAAGTTTAAATTTAACTATTTACTTTTATATGCAAATGTGTTAATATATATACGCTATATTATTTTATATAGACAAGTGGGAGATAGATTTAAAAAAGCGGATGATCATTATTACCACTAACGTAAACTGAAAGGAGAGAGTTTTCGTGGCAAAAAACGTAACAAAAAAAATCAAATTACAAATTCCAGCTGGAAAAGCAACACCAGC
>CAYJEL010000086.1:0-3577 GCA_964369245.1 uncultured Muribaculaceae bacterium | reverse complement strand
GTTGATGGTAATGTTTTACTTCCTTTTCCTAGTGAGATTGGTATTGAAGCTAAAGCTGGTGAAATATTTTTAGGTTATGATGGTGATGGTGATGGGGTTGCTGATTATCAGGCTGGTGAAGAGGTTGAAGTAGTTAGAAATAGAAGTATTATGAGTTTATCGGCTGTTGTTCAAAGTGATGGTATTCCTTTTTCTGCTTGGTTATATGATAATAATGCTTATACAACTGGAACTGAGTTAACATCTGATTTGAATGATGTAAGTACTGCTTGGGATCATACTAATGTAGCGCGATATTTAGTAATTAAACCAAATTTTACTGAAGCAACTGGTGGTACTATAGAAATAACTTTACCTGTTGGCATGCAATTATATGGGAGTAATTCTTATACTGGTGCTGGTGGTAATATATCTAGTGCTAGTTTTGATATTTTGGATGATTTGGATGGGACAGGAAAACAAGGGGTTGGAAGTTATTATAATAGTAAAACAGGTACTTTGATTTATACTTTTAATGAACTTGCCACTAATACAGATACATTAGTTATTCCGGTTCAATATGATATTAATATTTGGGATAAAACGACTTTGGTTGATACTAATTTTACTGATGGATTACCACCTATTAAGGTAGTAATGACTGAAGGTAGTAATACATATACAAAAACTTTAGATGATGTTGTATTTAAAATAAAACTGAACAATAATGGTGTTCAAGTTCTAAGATGGTATTTGCCAGATCAAGTATTACTTGATTCCCCACAAAGTATGAGTAGAGATGAAATGCGTTTATTTACAGGTTATTGGGAAAATATAGAAATTGAATATATGTTACCTAATAAAAATGGTGAATATGCGACCTATTTAGGAGAGGTTTCACCTTCAAGTGCAATAGCAGCAGGTACCGCTGTTGATATTGATACTACTGATCCTTCTAAAGTAGTATATACTTTAAATAAATATCATTTTAAAGGATCAACTTATTATTTCTCACCACAGTTAGAATTTGGATCTGATGTTTTTAATCCGGGAGATATTTTATATTTTGATGTGATAGTAAGAGTTACAAGTTATGGTGGTAAAACTTTGGAATATGTTGTAAAAGGCGATACTAAAATTTCTAATGGTGCGGAGTTACTAATTTATGGACCTGGATATAATATTTATAAAGACATGAATGATTCAGTGGAAGCGCATCTTGGGCATATATCATTTAGAAATGCTGGATTAGATTCTTCGGGAAAAGTTGAGATGGTTTATAATTTTGATATTTTAAACAATGTTGGTGAAAGAAATAATATTGATGTATCAGCTATGAGTTTGCCTCATCCTGCTAAGACTACATTTAATGTTTTATATACATTAGTAGATAAGAACAATAATGTTGTTGTGACTGATGAAGAAATAGAAATAACTTCTGGTAATTTAAATAATTCTGGAGGAATAATAACTATTCCTATGGTTGTTAATAAATATAATAGTGAGAATCCTGATAACCTATTAGATGTCAATGAAGTTAATTTTAAAACGATTAAATACACTATAGTTTCTGTTCCTGCCAATACTAGTTTATATACAGGCGCTGCAGCTCTTTCAAATTTAATGGGTGGTAATTTCTATGGACAATATGTTAGTGGAAGTGAAATCGTTGAAAGTTCGTTATTAGTAACTGAATATAATAAAGATGACACAGTGAGAAATACGACTTTAAAAAGAGTAACGACAAGACCTACTCCAACTAATTCAAACTCCCTTTATGTAAGAGGAGCATCGGCTAATGATTATTCTATAAATGCAGGTGAAAATATAACTTTTAATGTTCTTTTAAATGTTCATTCATATCCTTATGGAACGAGTCAATATGTAGAAACCCCAGTTTTATATTTTTTAGCTCCTAAAGGTGTATGGATTGATTCAGAAACGGTAGTTGTAAAAAGGGGAACTGAAACATTTGAATATGAGTTTGAAGCGACAGAAGTGGGAAATGCCGGACAAACATTATATTCAATTACTGTGACTGATCCTGAAGCTGGATTTGGTGGTTCTTATTTTGATTCTAATGGGATTTTAAGAAAAGCTGAGGAACTAGGTGGAGTTACAGTGACCTTTGATACTAATACAGATCCGTCATTAGATTTTACAACAGAAACGTTTGGTAATATGTTATTTACAAGAGATTTAAGTGGAAGTGTAAGTATTCATAGTCAATACATAGTAAATGAACCATTTGATTTTGAAAATGATGGTAAAGTTGATAAGGTTGTAAAATCACTAAGTGGAAGTGTTATTAATATATATGCTAATACAAATAATTTTGAGTTTGACAACGAAATTAGTTTTAATAACGGTGCATTTACAACAACTAATATGTCATATATATTAAGTGATGATGTTGGTAATTTTTCTAAAGGAAGTGCTAATTACAGGGTTAATATTATGAATGATTCTGATGGGTTTGTGGCTGGCGAGGATTTTTATCACTATATTGCAGTACCTAAAGTTGGAATCACATATCCGGATAATATGAATGTAGTAAATAGTACATTGGATTTTAGTTTAAATAATGAACCAATTGTTTATAATGAAAATGGGGAAGTTTATGAATTTTTATATACAACTTCTACTGATTTAGTAGATGCGGAAGGTAATTTGAAATTAACGCTAAATGATTTTGTTCCTATTGAAGAAATTAGTAATATTAATGATGTTACTATGGTTAGGGTAACTGGAATTGATAATTCAATTTTAAGAGCTCATACTAAAGATGTTGTTGAACTTAATTTTATTTATGAAAAGGTTAGTTTAAATGATGGTTATGATAGTGGGAAGGTTATTTCTTTTAATTCTTATGGATGGCAAAAATACTTAGAAGGTGGTGTTGAAAATACATTAAATGTATATACACTTACTAATAATGTAAATGCTCAAATTAGATATATAACTAATTATGAAGATAATATTTTAGTGACTTATGAAGAAACAACTGAAGATGAAATTATATTTACTTTACCATCATATTTTGAAGATAAAGAAATGTATATTTTAGGTATTAACGAGTTTAATTTAAATTTAGTAAATAATAGTACAATTTTAGGTAACGAAAATTCTAATGATATTAATATAACTGATAATGATTTTTCTGTAAGTGCTTTATTTGGTTCTGTTAATTATGAATTAGCTAATTATAATAATTCACCTATTTTTTTAGGGACTGTAGGTAAGGATACGGTTAGTGAGATTAAGTTTACTATTAATGGTTATAACAATATTGTTGATATATCTAGCTCTAAATATATTGAAGTATATTTAGGTGATGATGTGGGAATTAAGTATAAGTTAGTTATTAACGTTGATAGAAAAAGTCCTTATTTAGTAGATGTTTCTAATGCTATTGTTGTTGGTAGTTATTATAAAGTAATTGATAGTTCTTCTAATACTATAAATATTACTAATAATAGTAGTTTTACAGCTCAATATAGTGTTTTGTATGATAATATGACTTATGATTTAAGTTTGAATTTAAGTGTTAATTATCCGGTTGGAACAGTTATTAAAATGATTGATATTACTGATTTAA
>CAYJEL010000085.1:0-3743 GCA_964369245.1 uncultured Muribaculaceae bacterium | reverse complement strand
CATATTCATAAAAGCATTATGATACTCACCAAAAGTATCAAATATTAATATATTAGCTCTACTTAAAGAAATGTTTTTACTTATGATTAAATTTTGTAAAATACGAGAAACACCAAAAGATTTACCCGAACCACTATTACCAAAAATAGCTAAATGATTTGAAAATAAATCATTCACACTAGCCATAATTGGAAATTGATCATATAAAGCACTTTTACCAACATAAAAATTACCCTTAACATCAGCTCCAACAATTAGCTTTAATTCTTCATTATTAATAATTCTAACATTACTTTCAAAACTAGGCTTTCTAATAACCCCACCAACAAAAATATTGTTAACAATCTCACCTAACAAACGAATTTTAATAGAATCCTTATTAGCATTCTCAACTTCACCTAATATTTTTTTATTAGTATCTTCAAATATAACATGCATATTAACTAAGTTACTTGAAGCACCACTAGCAGCTTGAACATAAGCTGTTCCATTATCTATATAAACTATTTTTCCTATCACATAATCACCTTTTATTCTACTTTAATTATACAACAAAAAAAATCAAAAATCTAGATAAATATGCTATAATTAAAATGGTGATTAATATGTATGAAAAAAATATGATGTGTAAACATTTTAAAGGAAAAACATTATTAGAAAAAAATATATATCAAATAATAGATATAAATATATTAGGTAAAGATTTACCACCAAACATAATATATACAGGAGAAGATGAAAATTACTTAAACAATAAATTAATTGTTTATAAAGAAATATTTCAAAATAAAATATTTGCAAGAGAAGAAAAAGATTTAAAAGAAATATTAAGTAAAGAAAAACAACAATTATCTAACCAATTATATAGAGTACAACCACTTAATGAAGAAGAAATAAAAATCATAAATAACAAAGAATTTAAAAAAGATAAATTAAACATTATTATTTCAAAAAATTTATGATATAATATCACTGATTTGAAACAAAATAATAAAGGTGATGTATATGGATAAAATAATAGTAAAAGGTGCACGAGAAAATAATTTAAAAAATATAAATATCGAGTTACCAAAAAATAAATTAATAGTAATGACAGGTGTTTCAGGAAGTGGAAAATCAAGCTTAGCTTTTGATACCATTTACGCTGAAGGACAAAGAAGATACGTTGAAAGTCTAAATGCTTATGCTAGACAGTTTTTAGGTGGAGTAGAAAAACCAGATGTTGATAGTATCGAAGGATTATCTCCTGCTATTTCAATTGACCAAAAAACAACCAATAAAAACCCAAGAAGTACAGTTGGTACCGTAACAGAAATATATGATCACTTAAGATTATTATTTGCAAGAATTGGTGTACCATATTGTCCTAATCATAAAATAGCTATTTCCTCACAATCAATTGAAGAAATGACTAACCAAATATTAAAACTAGAATTAAATACCAAAATAAGAATATTAAGTCCTGTAACTAACTTAGCTAAAGGAACTCATAAAGACTTATTAGAAAAATTAACTAAAGAAGGTTTTGTTAGAGCTATTATAAATGAAATAGAATACGATCTAACAGAAGAAATAAACCTAGATAAAAATAAAAAACATACTATAAAAGTAGTAGTTGATAGGCTAATTATTAAAGAAGACATTAGAAGTAGATTATACGAATCAATTGAATTAGCCGCTAAACTAGCTAAAGGAAAAGTCGAAATAGACGTTATAGGACACGAACCAATCATCATGAGTGAATCATATGGATGTCCTCATTGTGATTTCTCACTACCAGAATTAGAACCAAGAATGTTTTCATTTAACTCTCCGTATGGAGCTTGTCCAGATTGTAAAGGTTTAGGTAATAAATTAAAAATAGATATCGATTTAATCATACCTGACAAAACTAAAAGCATCAATGAAGGAGCTATTGTATCTTTAAACTTAGACGATGACAATAGTATCTACTCAACCCAATTAAATACCATATCTAAACACTATGGATTTGATTTGAATACCCCAATAAAAGACTTAAAAAAAGAACACCTAGATATAGTTTTATATGGAACTAAAGAAATGCATGTTTTTAACTACACTTCAAAATCAGGAAATAAAAGTTCAAGAAAAGATTTCTTTGAAGGAATTATAAACAATTTAGAACGTAGATACATGGAAACAAAAAGTACTTGGATTAGAGAATGGATAGAAAACTACATGTTAGAACAAGTATGTACTACATGTAATGGCGCTAGACTAGATGATAAAGTCCTAGCAGTTAAAATAAATAAAAAAAATATTTTCGAAGTAACTAACTTAAGTATTGGAGAATTAATTATCTTTTTAAACGAATTAAAACTAACAGAAGAACAAAAAAATATTTCCGAATTATTAATTAAAGAAATAAAAGAAAGAGTTAACTTTTTAATTAACGTTGGACTAGATTATCTAACACTTCATAGAGAAGCTAAAACCCTATCAGGTGGAGAAGCCCAAAGAATTAGACTAGCCACTCAAATAGGTTCAAGATTAACAGGAGTTTTATACGTTTTAGATGAACCATCAATTGGATTACATCAACGAGATAACGAAAGATTAATTAACTCATTATTAGAAATGAGAGATTTAGGAAACACCCTAATAGTTGTTGAACATGATTCAGATACCATGTTAGCCAGTGATTACCTAGTAGATATTGGACCACAAGCTGGAACTAACGGTGGAAAAGTAGTAGCCGAAGGAACACCACAAGAAGTAATGAATAACCAAAATTCATTAACCGGAAAATATCTATCAGGAAAAGAAAAAATAGAAGTTCCTAAAACAAGAAGAAAAGGAAATAAAAACTTCATTGAAATAAAAAAAGCTAGTGAAAATAACTTAAAAAACATCAACGTTAAATTTCCACTAAATACACTAACTTGTGTCACAGGAGTTTCAGGATCAGGTAAATCAAGTTTAGTTAATGAAATACTATATAAAGCTGTAGCTAGTAATCTTTATAAAACAAAAGAAAAACCTGGAAAACATAAAGAAATAAAAGGTATCGAACACATTGATAAAGTAGTCGATATATCACAAACACCAATTGGACGAACACCACGAAGTAATCCAGCTACATACACAGGAGTATTTGATGATATAAGAGATGTCTTTACTCAAACCAAAGAAGCTAAAATCAGAGGATACGAAAAAGGAAGATTCTCATTCAACGTTAAAGGTGGACGTTGTGAAGCATGTTGGGGCGATGGAGTTAAAAAAATAGAAATGCACTTCTTACCAGATGTATATGTTCCTTGTGAAGTATGTGGTGGAACAAGATACAATAGCGAAACATTAGATATCAAATACAAAGATAAAAATATCCACGATGTTTTAGAATTAAGAGTAGACGAAGCATTACAATTCTTTGAAAACCATCCTAAAATAAAAAACAAACTTCAAATGCTAAGTGATGTTGGATTATCATATATAAAACTAGGACAAAGCGCTCCAACCCTATCAGGAGGAGAAGCAGCCAGAGTTAAACTAGCCAAAGAATTACAAAAAAAACCAACTGGTAAAAGCTTATTTATCTTAGATGAACCAACTACTGGATTACACATCCATGACATAAAAAAACTACTAGTCATTTTAAATAGAATAGTAGATAACGGTGATACCGTAATAGTAATAGAACACAACTTAGACGTAATTAAAGTAGCAGATCACATTATAGATATCGGACCAGAAGGTGGATTTAGAGGTGGAAACATAGTTTG
>CAYJEL010000084.1:0-3840 GCA_964369245.1 uncultured Muribaculaceae bacterium | reverse complement strand
TAATTATGGATATGTATCAAAAAAGAAAACAAAGAAAAGAAAAAAGAGAAAATAATACTGATGTAGTTGATAATAAAACTAATATAAACTGGGGTATACGAACATAAAGCAAACTTCTTACAAATCCTTTATTTATAAGGATTTGTACTAAAAAAGTATTTACACATTTAGCAAAAAACACTAAATTAGGAGGAAAAATGAAAATAATAGAAGAATATATTAAAGAAAACGAAAATAAAGAACTTGAAAATATTAGTAATGGAGGCAGTCCAGCATTTTTAGTTGATAAAAATTTAATATTGGTTAAGTATAGTTCGCCCAACAAGTATGGACTAGCAAGAGAATCTGCTGAAAAAGTAATGGAAGCAGTAAATTCTAAAAATGCAAAAGGAATAAGAACACCAAGACATCATGCTATACATAGAGTAGAAAGCAAAAAAAATAATTACTGTTTAGTTCTGCAAGAAAAAGCAAAAGGTATAAATCTAAATGAATACACATGCTATAAAAATAATATAAAAAAACAATACGAATTAATGAATGAGTTTATTTCAATGCCGGAATCGCATATCGATAAAGCAATAGCAGATATATGTAAACTATTTCATATGGGAATAGAACTTAAATCAAAAAATATTTTCTATGATAATTCTTTAATTGATGGAGGATTTACATTTATTGATTTTATTGTTGGAGACGAAAAAGAAATAAATTTTGAATCAACAGAAGACATTAATTTACTTACCAAAATTTTAGGATTTTTAAAAACTCCATCTTTACCAAGTTGGAGTGAAGATTATACCGATGAAGAAAAATCTTATAGTGAACAATTTTTTTTAATAATGAATACTAGAACATTTAAAAGTTTAGAAAGAGTAATACCTAATTTTCTTAAATACAAAAGGAGTATTTTAAGAACTTATGATGAAAAAAAGCTAGATAATTTACGTAACAATGGAGTTGAATTCGATGATCTTAATTTAACAGAAGAGGAGATGTTTGCTTTTGAAGAAAAATGTAAAAATATAGTAAAAGAAGCTATTAAAAAATATTTGAATAAAAGTAACGAACTATGGGATATACATGCAAATGTATTGAGGTTAAATTTAGAATCAAATTTTATGTTTAGTAATTGGTTATATAACAACATTAACGTTTTAAAAAATGATGATTTTGAAGATAATTATGATTATAAAAGAGAATGTGGGTATATGTTACAAGATACTTTGAAAATCATGTTTAATTCTGCAATCGAAATAAATGACTATGAATTACATGAAGTGAATTTTTCCGACTGTTATAAAAGAGTATGTGAATTTAAGTGTGAAAAATCAAAGAAAATGTAGTAATTAATTATTTTTAGCGATAAATAATATAAAATAAAGGAGGAAAATAACTATGGATATGTATCAAAAAAGGAAACTGAAAAAAGAAAAAAAGAGCAAAATATAGAAAACAACGAAAGTTGTCACAAAACGAACATTAACTGGTATCCAGGTCATATGCATAATGATTTACTTAAATGATTTAATAAGGTATCAAGAACTTTTTGATATCTTTTTTTATATGTTTATTATAATTACGTTGTGTGGTATAATATTAGTGATTTAAATTGAAGAAATTTATTTGAACAAAAGGAGGTAAATATTTATGGATATGTATAGAAAAAGAAAAATGAGAAAAGAAAAAAAAGAACAAGAAATTAAGGTAGATGTAATACAGGAAAAAAGTGATAAATTAAATATAAATTGGTACCCTGGTCATATGGCTAAAACTAAAAGATTAGTTAAGGAACAGTTAGATTTAATTGATGTTGTTTATGAAGTAATTGATGCAAGAATGCCATATTCTTCTAAAATAAAAGATTTAGATGAAATTATAAAAAATAAACCAAGAATTTTGATTATGACTAAAACTGATTTATGTGATATGAATGAAACTAAAAAGTGGATGAAATATTATGAAGGTTTAGGTTATAAAGTTTTAGGATTAAATTTAGAAGGTGGGGTTAATTTAAAAGAATTAATTAAAGCTACTGAAGATATTATGTTTGAGACTAATCAAAAAAGAATTGATAAGGGAATGAAAGTAAGAAGAACAAGAATTTTGATTATTGGTATTCCTAATGTTGGGAAATCAACTTTAATTAATAGATTAGTTGGTAAGAAAGCTACAAATGTTGGGAATCAACCAGGTGTTACTAAACATTTGAATTGGATTAGAATTAATGAGAATTTAGAGTTATTAGATACTCCAGGTATTTTATGGCCTAAGTTTGATGAAGAAATAGTTGCTTTAAATTTAGCTAGTTTAACAGCTATTAAAGAAGAAATTTTACCTTTATTTGATGTTACAACTCATATTTTAGCTATGTTAGAAAAATATTATAATAAGCAATTAGAAGAACGTTATAGTGTTACTGAATTAGATGAGGATATTATTGTTACTTATGATATCATTGGTAAAAAAAGAGGTTGTTTAATTAAGGGTGGAGAAATTGATTACGATAAAGTAATTAATGCTATTTTAAATGATGTTAAAAGTGGGTTAATTAAAAATATTACTTTCGATAGATATGAAGAAATGATAGATGGAAAATAAAGAAAAGTATGTTTTTGATACTTTAATTAGTTATATTAATGATAATAAGTTATTTAATGATTTTATTTTTAATAATATAGAACTTGTTGAAGTATTAAATTATCGTTCTTATCTTTCGTTATATGAATGTAAGATTAATAGTTTTAATAATTCAGAATTAACAAAGATGCCTATTATGGATAAAATTAGTTTTATAAAAGAGTTTTATGAAAGTGCTTTTTATTCAATAGATTTGGATAAGATTGTAGATAATGGTCATATTAATTTGATGGAAAGTGAGTCTTTTTGTTATGAAGGATATAATTATTATGAACAAGATGGGTTTAAAAGTATTGATGTTAATAATAATGGTTTATTAATTGATTCGGCTTTAATTGTTCATGAAGTTAGTCATTATAATAATCAAGAGGATGAATTTGTTAGTGATAGTAGGAGTTATTTAACTGAAATATTAGCTTATTGTGATAATCTATTATACTTTGATTATGTGAAAGATAAAGGGTACACAAAGGATTATTTAGCAATGAAAAATTTATTTGCTAAAAATTGTAGATTTTGTTGTCTTGATAATTTTTCTTGGTTAAGATTATTTTTAATGATTAGTAAGTGTGGAGATGTTAGTAAAGAAAGTTATTCTAAATTATTTTGTGATGATAATTATGAGATGATTATCGATAAATCTTTTGAGGAACTGAAAAAAGGTCAGTTTAGATTTTTTTATAACATGAGGTATGTTATTGGATTTCCTTTAGCTATTTATGTATATTTAAAATATAAAAATAATGTTGAATTTATAGTTGATTTACACAATCATATAAGTGATATTGAAATAGCTGATTTTTTTAAAAAAATAGGTTTTGATATGAATTTAGAAAATAATAAAAGTTTTTTTGATAAATTAACTTTAGAAAATAAAAAATATAAAGAAGGTGAATTTGATGAATATTTTAGCACTAGCATATCTAGGTGATAGTATATATGAAACTTATATAAGAAAGCATTTAATTGATAAAGGTATTTGTAAGGTAAATAATTTACAAAAAGAAGCTATTAAATTTTCATCTGCTAAAGGACAAGCTGGTTTTGTTTTAAATATGATTGATAATAATTTTTTTACGCAAAGTGAGTTAGATGTATTTTATAGAGGAAGAAATGCTAAAAGTAAATCTAGTCCTAAAAATACTGATATTGTAACTTATAAAATTGCTACTGGTTTTGAAGCTATAATAGGTGATTTAT
>CAYJEL010000083.1:0-3851 GCA_964369245.1 uncultured Muribaculaceae bacterium | reverse complement strand
GATTAACTTGAGTTGTAGGTTGTACTGAGTCTATGTTATCTGTATTTATTTTTGTTTCGTTTTTATTTTCTTCCATTCTTTTACCTCTATTCCAATACAATTTTATCATAATAAGATGAATAACTCAATAGATTTTTTAGCACGTTTAAGTAATAAATTCATAAAATAAAGTGGTGATTATATGAAAATATTAATTGTTGGAGGAGATAAAAGGTATCTTCAAATTATTGATTATTATAAAAAATATGATGTTGATGTAATTGGCTTTGATAAAATAAATAATAAATCTTTAAGTATTGAGGATGTTGAAAGTTCAGATTATGATGTTATTATATTTCCAGTTAATGGAATAATGGATGATTATTCAGTGAATACTCCTTTTAATAATAGTATAGTTAAAATTGATTTAAATTTTTTAGAAAATATGAAAGAATCGGCTATAGTATTTAGTGGTACTGAATGTAAAATTTTAAACGAATTAAAAAGAGATTATGTTAGAATTATGGAAGATAAGGAAGTATCTAAAAATAATGGCTGTTTAACTGTTGAAGGGATTTTAAGTGATATTATAATTAATAATAATTTTTCGATTAAAGATTCTAATATTGTTGTATTTGGTTATGGAAATATTGGTAAACCTTTGGTTTCTATATTGAGGAAATTAGGAGCTTTTGTAAAAGTTGGTGTTTGTGAGAATGATGATTTTTTAAGTTTAGATAATAGTTTTTTTACTAGTTGTTGTTATGAACATCATTTAAAGGATGCTAATATAATTATTAATACTGTTCCTAAGTTATTGCTTGATAGTAAAAAGTTAAATCATATAAATAGTGATTGTTATATATTGGATGTCTCTTCTTTTCCGTATGGAGTTGATTTTGATAATGCTTTAAATTTAAATCTAAAAGTTAAAAAACTTGGAGGTATTCCTGGTTTAATATCACCAAAAAGTGCTTCATTATTAATTTTAAATAAAATTAATAGTGTTATTAAGGATGTGTAAAATGAAAATAGGTTTTGCTATTACTTCTTCTTATTGTACGATTGAAAAAGTTTTGGTTCAAATTCAAAATTTAGTTGATAAAGGTTATGAGGTTTTTCCTATTATCTCACCTGGTGTATTTTTAAATGATACAAGGTTTGGTTACGGTGAAGAGTTTAAGAGGGTTATTGAAAATATTACTTCTAAATCTGTAGTTAGTGATATAGTTGAAGCTGAAAAATTTGGACCTAGTATTCAATTAGATGCTTTAGTAATTGCTCCTGCTACTGGTAATACTATAGCTAAATTAGCTAATGCAATAACTGATTCTTGTGTTTGTATGGCTGCTAAAGCTACTTTGAGAAATAATTCTCCTGTAATTATTGGTATTTCTACAAATGATGCTTTAGGAATAAACGGTTCTAATGTTATGAAGTTATATAATACTAAAGGGGTTTACTTTATACCTTTTTATCAAGATAATTGTATTACTAAGCCTAATTCATTAATAGCTAATTTTGATTTATTGGAATCTACTTTGGATAATGCTTTAATGAATAAGCAAATTCAACCAATTTTGGATGGTAAGAAATTTATTAAAAGTGAATAGTTTAACTATTCTTTTTTTATTGCATAAAATATAGTGGTGATTATATGTGTGGGATTATTGGGTGGATAAATAATAAAAAAGATTTGTCTGTTAATAAAAATTTATTTAAAAAAATGACTGGTACTTTAAAAAAAAGAGGTCCGGATAGTAAAGGTTTTTATTTTGAAAAGAATGTTATGCTGGGGCATAGAAGGTTAGCTATTATTGATCCTTTAAAAGGTAAACAACCTATGAGTTATGAAAATTATACTATTGTATATAATGGTGAGTTATATAATACTGCAGAATTAAAAAAGGAATTAGAAGCACTTAATTATGTATTTGATACTGATTGTGATACTGAAGTTTTGTTAAAAGGGTATGTGCACTTCAAAGAAAAAGTTTTAGATAAAATTAATGGTATATTTTCTTTTTGTATATATGATGGTGTTAGTCTTTTTTTAGCACGTGATAGGGTTGGAGTTAAGCCTTTATATTATAGTAATTTAAATAATGATTTTATATTCAGTTCAAATATAAAAGGTATATTAAAAAGTAAAGTTATAAAACCAATTATGGATATTGATTCTATAAGTCATTTGCTTGGATTATTTCCTTCTATGATTCCGGGAAGTGGTTTGTTTAAAGATTTATTTGAGTTATTACCTGGTCATTATATGATTTATAAAGATAATAAATTAGATGTATATAAATATTGGGATGTTGAAGATAAAGAATGTTTTGATAGTTATGATGAAGCTGTTGTTAAGGTTCGAGATATGGTAACTAATATTATAAAAAATCAGATGATTTCTGATGTAGGTGTTTGTACTTTGTTAAGTGGTGGATTGGACTCATCTATAATAACAGCTGTATGTGCTTTAAATAGAGATTTTTTAACAACTTATTCAATTGATTATGAGGATAATAGTAAGTATTTTAAGAGTAATGATTATCAAATTTCTAGTGACAAGTTTTATATTGATTTAATGAGTAAAAAATTTAATACTAATCATAAGTATAAAGTAATTAAGATTAGAAAATTACTTAAGTATTTAAAACATGCGGTTCTAGCTAGAGATTTACCAGGGATGGCTGATATTGATAGTTCTTTATTGTGGTTTTCTAAAAAAATTAGTAAAGAACAAAAAGTTGTTTTATCTGGAGAATGTGCGGATGAAATATTTGGAGGTTATCCTTGGTTTTATAAAAAAGAATTATTAGATATTGAAGGTTTACCATGGATTAGAAATTTAGATATTAGGCAGCAGTTATTAAATAAAAATTTAGATATAAATTTAGCTAATTATGTAAATAAAGAGTATGAACGATATAAAATGGAAGATAAGGATAAAAATATGCTTTATTTAAATATGAAGTATTTTATGACTACTTTGTTAAATAGAAAAGATAGAATGACTATGTATACTTCTTTGGAGGCTAGAGTTCCTTTTGCTGATCATAAATTAATTGAGTATTTGTGGAACTTGCCATTTTCATATAAATATAGAGAAGGTGTGGAGAAAAAGATTTTGAGGGATGCTTTTGCTCATATTTTACCTGAGGAAGTTTTAAATCGAAAAAAAAATCCTTATCCAAAAACTCATCATCCTAAATATGAAAAGTTGATATCTAAAAAGTTATTAAAAATATTAAAAAAGAAAAGTATATTAAATGAATTGTTTGATATTGATGAATTAAATAAATTAATTTTAAATTGTGATAATGAGATACCATGGTTTGGGCAGTTAATGACTGGTCCACAATTGCTTGCTTATATTTATCAAATATATTATTGGGGTAAAAAGTATAAAGTTAAAATTGAGGTTTAGTATTTATTAATTTGATTTTATTTGATATAATTTTTCTTGGAGGTTTTTGTTATGGAAATTAAAAGAAAAAAATATATTATAAATGATGAAGGGATTAGTACTGAGAATGGGTTAATTGAGTTTAATAATATTAAATCACTTAAGTTATTTTCTGGTAGTGAAAGTGTTGTTAAATTTACTAGTAGTAAAAAAAATGTTACTGAAGAAATTGAATTTTTAAAAGAAGATGAAGAATCTTTAATCAATTTATTAAAAAAAATTGAAGGATGTAATATTGAAACTAGAAAAAAAACAATATTTGAAGCTATTAAAATGTGGTTATCATTTTTAATTGGATGTTTATTAATTATTGGTGTTTTATACTGGTTATCAGTTGACGGTGGAAGTGTTAGGGTTCCAGTAATTATAATTCCAGTTTTAGAATTTATGATGAACTTTGGTTTATTAA
>CAYJEL010000082.1:0-3920 GCA_964369245.1 uncultured Muribaculaceae bacterium | reverse complement strand
AACAAAAAGATAGAAATTTTCTATCTTTTTTTCATATAATCATTAAACTTTTTAAACTCACTTGTTTCTAAATCAGTTTTATTTAATTGTTCAAATAATTTCTTTTGGTCTTTAGATAACTTATTAGGTATAATAACATTCATAATAACGTACATATCACCTTTTTTGTAACTATGTACATCCTCAACACCTTTACCTTTTAATCTTAACTTATCACCAGTATTAGTACCAGCTTCAATAGTTAACTTAACAACACCAGTTGTTGTAGGTATCTCTTTTTTACACCCTAAAACAGCCTCAGTAATAGTAATTGGTAATTCTAAATAAATATCAATACCATCTCTTTGAAATAAAGAATGTGAAGATACTGAATACTCTAAATATAAATCACCACTACCAGAAGAACCTACTTCACCATAACCAGATAATCTTTGTTGATTACCAGTATCAACACCAGCTGGAACTTTAACCTCAATCGTTTTATTAACTTTAACCTTACCATTCCCACGGCAATGAGAACATTCTTTTTTATAAGTTTTACCCTTACCACCACAAGTAGAACAAGTAGTTTTAGTCATAAAAGTTCCAAATAAAGTTCTTTGTTCAGCAGTTACTTGACCACTACCACGGCAAGTTGAACAAGTAGTTTCATCAAAACCACCCTTACCATGACATTCACCACAGTTTTCAAAAGTATCTAAATTAATTTCTTTTGTACAACCAAAAATAGCCTCTTCAAAAGATAAATTAACTCGCATAACTTTATCTCGACCACGTTTAGAACGACCTTGATTTCCACCAAAACCAAAACCACCCATTCCACCAAATAAATCACCAAAAATATCTGAAAAATCAAACCCAGAGAAGTCATAACCTCCACCTGCACCATTGTTTTCAAATGCTTGATGACCAAATTGATCATATTGTTTTCTTTTACCTTCATCAGATAAAACAGCATAAGCTTCTTGCGCCTCTTTAAACTTTTCAGCCGCATTTTCTTCTTTAGAAACATCAGGGTGATATTTCTTAGCTAATTTTCTAAACGAAGACTTAATCTCCGCTTCACTAGCTCCTTTATCAACCCCGAGTACCTCATAATAATCTTTTTTCATATTACTCCTCTATTAATTTTTTATTAAAAATAACTTTATTCATCATTTCCTGTAATTGAAACATTATTAAACAACATTGAAACAGTACTCATATTACCTCTTGTTTCAAAATCATTACCAACTTCTTTCAAATTACAAAATAATTCTTTTATATTAGTATTTAAAATAATATTTTTTAAACTTCCAATAATTTTTCCATTGGAAACTAATTTTCCATTTGCTTGAAGTGACATATCTCCAGTAATAAGATTAATACCAGAATGTGTACCAAAAACATCATCAATTATGATACCACTATTCATTTCAGAAACCAGTTCTTCAAATGAAACATCTCCTTTTTTAACATAGACATTTGAAAAACCATTCGCATTACCAGATGATGTAACACCATCCTTCATTGCTTCTTTTTTATTATATAACTTTGATTTAAAAACACCATTTTTAATAATATCTTTATATATAGTTTTACTACCTTCACTATCAAAAAGTCTTTTTTTAGGTAATAAATTACTTTGTGGATCTTCTACTAAACTAAATTTTGAAGAAAAGATTTTCTTATTAAAATCATTAGTAAAAGTAGAAATTTTTTTATCCATATGTTCAGCACTAAAACTTGCCATGATTTTATTAAGTATACTAGCTATTACACCATTTTTTAAAACAACATTATATTTGTCAGTTTTAATTTTTAATTGTTCCATCCCAAAATTTTCATACTTTATTTCCTTATTTAAAAGATCTAAAATTAAATTTAAATTTAAATTGCAATAAGTTCGAGATATGAATTTAGTTTCAATTTCACTATTGTTTTCATAAACTAAACTGATATAAATATCAATAAAATTATTATTTTGATACAATTTAGTTCCTAAAGTATTTTCAATAGTTTCACTTTTAAATTCAGATTTAAAAGTGATAGAAACTTCTTTAAAAGAGTATTGCTTTTTTAAATTTTTGACAATCTTTTTAAATTGCTCCATCAAATCTTTATCCAACTTAATTGGATAAATAACATCTTCATTTATACTTTCAACTGCAAATTCATCCTTATCATCATTTTCCAAATATTTAGCAGTTAACTTAAGTTTGTCAAAAAGTTCATCATCTAATTTTTCAGTATTTAATGAAAAATATTTACCATCAATACAGCATTTGACTTTATATAACACATCATCAAGTATTTCATATTGTCTAATTTTATTAGAATCTAATTCAAAACTAATTTGTTTTTGATTTGTTTTTAAAATTTCAACTTCCATATTTAAAGATTTTGCTCTTTCAATAAATTCTTTCATATATTACCTCCTACTAAAATTTCACTAACTCTTATAGTAGGTTGAGATGAAGTAACTGGAATACTACCACTTTTAGCACCACAATATCCACAACCAAAGTCAAAATCATTTCCAATCATATCAATTTTACATAATGTACTTAAAGCATTATCAATTAATGAAGCAGTTTTAACAATCCCTGATATTTTACCATTTTCAATTAAATATCCTTCACTAACTGTAAAATTAAAATCACCTGTTAATGGATTAACACTACCACCAGAAAACGACTTAGCATACAATCCATAATCAATTGATTTAATCATATCCTCAACAGTATCATTACCACTTTTTAAATAAGTATTGTTCATTCTTGTTGTTGTAGAAAATTTATAGTTTTCTCTTCTCGAAGATGATGTAGTTTCCATATCTAAATGTTTTCCTGTGGCATTATCTACCAAATATGTTTTTAAAATACCATTTTCGACTAATATATTCTTTTTAGTTTCATTACCATCATCATCAATTAAAGTACTTCCCCATGCATCAACTAAACTTCCATCATCAATTATAGTTACAATATCATTAGCTATTTTTAATCCTATTTTATCTTTTAAGACTGATTCGTCATAAATAAGATGACTAGCTTCAACAGGATGCCCAAAAGCTTCATGAATAATAACACCTCCAAAACCTGAACCAATTATAACAGGCATTTTTCCACCTTTTAAATTTATTGGTTGTGATTTTTTCAATGCAACATCAAAACATTCTTTAATATTATTACTAAAATCTTTTTCAATAATTTTATCAACTAAAGTTGAATAACCTATATTAAAGTCCCCACTAGTCTTCATCCCATTATTTAAAACATAAACAAAAGCATAAAATCTAGATAAATAACGATATTCTTTACAATAATTACCATTTGAATTAACAATCAAAATTTCTTGAAATGATTCAAATAAATTACAACAAAATTGTTCTATTAAAGAACTTAAACTTCTAGCATATTTATCGCACTTTTTCAAAAATAAAACTTTTTTTTCATCATTACAACCTTGTTTTTTTTCACCATAAATTTTTAAATCATTTAATTTAACATTAGGTTTTGATTTACTTTTAAAACTAAAACTAAGTTCATCAATTTTAAGTTTTATACTATCATAATCCATTTTAGAGGTTGACGCACAATATTCAGTCCCCTCATAAATTAATCTGATTCCAACACCACTAATAATATTAATAGATATTAAATTAATTTTTTTATCTATTAGTTGTGTATTTCGTTTTTCTTTTTCTTCAAAATAAAAGTCACAGTAATCTGCACCTTTTCCAAGCGCATAATTAATTAGTTCTTCTAACATATGTTTATCCATAAATTCTCCTCATATAAAGATCAAATTATTTTTAAATTATTTACTAATTTTTGACGATATACATTAAGAAGTTCTAGTAGAACTAGAACTTACCAATGTTTTATTTTTCTTCAAATTCAGCATCTTGAACATCAGGTTTTTCAGAAGAATCTCCT
>CAYJEL010000081.1:0-4017 GCA_964369245.1 uncultured Muribaculaceae bacterium | reverse complement strand
GAAAAAAGAAGAAAACTTTGCTGAAGAAGTTGCTAAACAAATAAATGGATAAGAAGATTTCACAATTGTGAAATTTTTTTTCACATAAAACAAAAAATATGATATAATTACATTGAAAGGATTAAGTATGATAAAAATATTTCAGGTATTAAGTATATTATTAGGAATGCTTTTTGGATTTGTTAAAGAAGAAAAAACAATGACATGTACAAGAAGTTTAAATCAAAATGACATGAAAATGGAATTTGAATACACTGTAACATATCAAAAAGATACAGTAAATGAAGTAAAAAGTGTTGAAACTATTGAATATGACGATTTAGCAACTTTAGAAGTATATCAAGGTTCAATTGAAGCAATCTATTCAGCATATGATAATATCGAACATTACGATTACGAAGTTAAAATTGATGGTAACTTATTAACAAGTACAGCAATCATTAACTATGCATCAATTGATACAGATAAATTAATTGATATTGATTCAGCTAATGGACAATTAATTAAAGATGGTAAAGTTAGTATAGATGATATTGAATCAGTATATACAGCAACAGGAGCATCTTGTACAAGAGATTAAGTTTACTTAATCTTTTTTATTACAATATTTTCAGGAACTTTTAAACTATATATAATTACATCACCAAACTTTTTATCAACAATATAATCCTTATATTTATACTCAAAATTCTTAATATCACTATATTTTAATTCAATATCATAATAATTATATTTAATATTTTCCAACTTTGTTACCAATTTAATAGTATCTTTAACAACTCCTGCATAAGCCCTAATTAATCCACCAGCACCTAACTTAACACCCCCAAAATACCTTATAACAACACATAATACATCTTCTAAATTTTCATATTTTAAAATATTTAAAATAGGTAATCCAGCAGTACCACTAGGCTCTCCATCATCACTTACTTTTTCACTATTACCAATTATATAAGCATAACAATAGTGATTTGCTCCTTTATATGACTTTTTTAAATTATCCAAAACACTATTAACCTCACAACAATCACTAATTTTATATAACACAACTATAAACTTAGATTTTTTAATTTCAACAGTATTTATAATATTCTCACTTATAACCATAATCTCACCACTTTTATTATACCATATGGTATAATATATTTATGAAGAGATTTAAAAAAATATATATTGAAATAACAAATATTTGTAACTTAAAATGTTCATTTTGTCCTAATAATGATTTACCAAAAAAAGAAATGACTTTAGAGCAATTTGAGATTATTTTAAAAAAAATTGATAAATATACCGACTATATTTATCTCCATGTTTTAGGCGAACCATTAATGCACAGTCAATTTGAAAAAATTATCGAATTGTGTAAAGTATATAATAAAAAAATTAATATAACAACAAATGGATTATTGCTTGGAAAATATACAAAAATATTAAAAAATGTAAGACAAATTAATGTCTCACTTCAAAGCTTAGTTGACATAAATAAATTAGATGATATTGTAAAGTGTAGTGAAATATTAAGTAAAGATGTGTATATATCATATCGTCTATGGACCAAAAATAAACACGAAAAAATTATTAGAGAAAAAATAAATTTAACTAAAAATATTTTTCTAAGTGAAGAAAAAGAATTCACATGGCCAAATTTAAATAATCAAATTATTAGAAAAAGTGGAACATGTCTTGGAACTAAAGATCATATAGCAATTTTAGTTGATGGTACAGTAATACCATGTTGTTTAGATAGTGAGGGAATTATCAATCTAGGAAATATATTTAAAACTAACTTAGAAGAAATATTAAATTCAAACAGATTTAAAAATATAAGCGAAGGATTTAAAAACAACAAAATAACCGAAGAACTTTGTCAAAAATGTGGTTGGCAAAGACATTAAAACTACCATTTTAAGGTAGTTTTTTTGTCAATGTCTTATCACTAGTAAGTTTTAAAACATCAATAAGAGTATTTAATTCTTCAAATTTAATTTCACTCAAATTATTTATATCAACATTAATCTCACATTCATTCATACTTAATAACTCTTTATGTTCTCTATAAAGTTTTAATTTATTGAAATCCCTTTTCTTTTCAAAAAAAACAAGATTAGCTTGAATTAATCCAATTCCATATATAGCAGCTATAAAAGCAAGATAATCTACTAATTTTTTCATTGTTTCCCAATCAAACATCACCATCATAATATTAATATTCACAACCAACATAATATCTTGAACTAAAAGAAATATAGGATATCTAAACAAATTTTCATTCTCACATAAAAAAGTAGCTTGATTATTCATTTTTTTTAATAATCTATTTAAATTATCCTCATTATTATCTATTAATACATTTTTCTTATTGTATTCAACCAATATTTTATTTTTCTCTATTTTAAAACCCTTAATATATAAGTAATATTTTGTTTTAAGTTCATCATTAAAGTTACTAAAAGTCATAACATCCTCTTTTCGTTATAAATTATAATAACACCAATAATCCCATTAGTCAAATAAAAAATACAAAAAAACCCATACTATAAATGGTGATGAAAATGAATTTAACAGATGGATTATTATATTTTAATAAAGAAAAAATAAAATATAAATATGAATACTTAAATGAAGATACAAATACAGATATTCTAATTATTGGAGCAGGAATAACAGGAGCTATAACAGCTTATTATTTTTTAGAAAAAGGATATAAAGTAACAATGATCGAAAAAAATATAGTAGGTTATGGCTCTACAAGTGTAACAACAGCTATCATGGAATATCAAATAGATGAAGATATATACAAATTAAAAAAACAAATAGGATTAAAAGAAACAGTTAAATGTTATAAAATGTGCTTAAAAGCTATAGATGAAATAGAAAAAATTATAAAGTTTATAAATAAAGATGTAAAATTCAAAAGACAAGATTCATTATATATTTCAAATAAAAAAATAATTTTAAAAGAATATAAAGAAAGAAAAAAATACTTCAATGTTAATTTAGAATTAAATAAATTACCTAAATTCAAATATGCTATAAATTTAAAAAATGCCTCAGCTGTAATGAACCCTTATTTATTTACAACAGAATTAATTAATAAATTAACTGAAAATAATAATTTTAAAATATATGAAAATACAAAATGTATAAAAATAAATAAAAGTGAAATTATAACAAATAATAAATTCAAAATAAAATATAAAAAATGTATTTTGACAACCGGATTTGATGCAATAAAAAATAT
Source organism: uncultured Muribaculaceae bacterium (assembly GCA_964369245.1). Lineage (GTDB taxonomy): Bacteria > Bacillota_I > Bacilli_A > RF39 > UBA660 > Faecisoma. The sequence goes on along the minus strand of CAYJEL010000081.1, from coordinate 773 downwards.
AAAAAGTACAACAAAACTATATAAAACATTTGCAATAATAACAGAAAAATTAAATATAAATTACAACTTCACAGCCAGAGATATTAATAATCCATACCACTATATTAGGTTTGATGATAACAGAATTATATTTGGAGGAGAAGATATCAAAATAAATAAATACAATAAAAAAACTGAAATAAAAGCCTATAATAACTTAAAAAAAGATTTTAAAAAATATTTTCCACAATATAAAAATAAAAAAATTAAATATAAATTTAATGGAACATTTGCCAATACTAAAGATACATTACCAATTATTGATAAAATAAAAAACAATGTATATTGCAATTTAGGATATGGAGCCAACGTAATTTTATATTCAGTTATAGGAGCAAAACTACTATCTAATAATAAAATAAATAAATTATTTAAAATAAGATAACTAATATTTATTTTTCCTACAATATAAGATATAATAAATGCATTAAGTGCAGGTGAATATATGAAAGACAAATTAAGTTTAGTGCCCAATAAACCAGGGTGCTATTTAATGAAAAATAAAGATAACATCATAATTTATGTTGGAAAAGCAAAAGATTTAAAAAAAAGACTTAGCTCATACTTTAGAGGAACCCATTTTGGTAAAACGAAAAAACTAATTAGTGAGATTAATACATTTGAATTTTTAATAGTAAATACAGAAATGGAAGCATTAATTTTAGAAAATAATTTAATTAAGCAATATGATCCCAAATATAATATTTTATTAAGAGATGATAAATCATATCCCT
>CAYJEL010000080.1:338-4204 GCA_964369245.1 uncultured Muribaculaceae bacterium | reverse complement strand
TATATCATTTATATTAATGTTCGTCAATACTTTTTTTGTATTTTTTTTAATTTTTGTTATTTTTTTACAACTATTTTTATTATATGTATTATTGTATAAAAAAATGCTAAAAAGTTTTTTGTTTTTTAGCACTAAAATATTGTTTGGTATATTCTTTATTTTGTTTTTCATCAAATACAAAAAAGTTGTTTTTATATTCATTTATTAATTCATCTAACGATTCTGTTACAACAATATCTAATTTTTCACTATAACCCATTAATTCTTTATGATATTGATATTCTCTTTGATCAAGTATTTTATATCTACCTGTTGGGAAAATCCTTAAGTCTAAATCATAGTCAATATATTTAATTGTTTTATCTTCTATAATAGATGGTGATGCTATATTGCAATAGTAGTAAATTCCGTCTTTTTTCATTTGAGCAATTACATTAAACCATTTATCTTTAAAAAAATACATTATCGCTGGTTCTTTAGTTTTCCACATAATCCCTGTATCTTCCACTACAAGTGTTCTATTATTTCCACACACAATATAATCTTTTTTTATATCTAATACTATTGCTTCGTTCCAATGACATCTAGCATTTCCATTATGTTTATAACATTGTATGTGTAAATGATCGTTTATTTTTATATTATCCATTATACACCTCTTTTGTAATTATACAGTTTTTTTCTATAAAAATAAAGAAAAAGTAATCACTTATGTGTAATTACTTTAAATAATTTATAGCTGCTTGTAATTGTAAATCATTTTCCAGAGTTGGATTTAAATAGTAATCAACTGTTAGTTCTACTTCTTGGTCAGGTATAATCCCTACTTCATTTACCCAATTGTTGTTTGGAGTTAACCATTTTTTTGTAGTTAGTTTAAATTCGTCTTGGCCTCCCAAATTAGAAATAGTTTGAACTGTACCTTTTCCATAAGATGTTGTTCCTATAATGTAAGCATTAGCATTTTCTTTTAAAGCTGCTGCTAAAACTTCACTTGCTGATGCACTTAATCCGTTTTGTAAAACTACTATAGGATAAGTTTTTGTTGTATCTCCTGTTGAAAAATAATTTTCTACTCCCGAATTATCTTCTGTTTTAAATATAACATAAGATGAATCGAAGAATTGACTTGTAATATCTTCTACTGTCGTTAGGTAACCACCACTGTTATTTCTAACATCAACAATCAGTTTTTCCATTCCATTATTTTCTAAGTTAGTTAAATGTTGTTTGAATTGTTCTGCTGTGTTGTTAGCAAAAATATCTATTATTATATAACCAACATTATTTTCTAACATTTCTGAATGTACTGATTTAATTGTTATAGTTCCTTTTTCTAATTCAGTTGTAAATATTTCTTCATTTCTTTTTATTTCTAAAGTAAATTTTTGATCAACCGCAATTTTATCGACTAAATCACTTGTTAAAGTTCCAGTTAAATCCTGGTCATTATATTTTGTGATTTCATCATTAGCTATTATCCCAGCTTTTTCAGCTGGTGAATTTTCATGAACTTTAGAAATTATAATTTTTCCATCTTCATTATTATATATTTCTATACCAATACCTTGATATGTTCCTTCTAATGTTTTAGATTCATTTGAATCTGGTTCATCTAAATATCCAGAATAATCATCTAATTGTTGGAACATTCCATCGATTGCACCTTCAATTAATTGTTCTTCTGTAATATTTCCATAATAATTTTCTAATATATAATTAAATTGTTCTTCAAATTTTTGAAGGTTTTCATTTTCACTTTGTGGTTGTTCTTTATTACTGAAAACTAAGAATATAAATGTTGCTGAAATAATAATTAATATTAAAATAATAGATATATTTTCGAAAATGTGTTGTGGTTTTAATTTTTTATCTATTTGTTTAATTGTTGCTTGTTTAAGTTCTTCTTTTATATTGTGAATTGTTTCCTCTTTAACAACAGGTATTTCTTTTATTATTTCTTCATTTATAACTGTTGGTTTTTCTTTTTCAACATCTTTAATTATTGGTGTTTTTTTTACTTTTTTTTCAGTTTCTGGTTTTTTTGTTGTTTTTTTTGGTTTTATCTCATCAGTTTTAACTGTTTTTTTTACTGTGGTCTTTTTTACTTCTTTCTCTTTATTCTCCATATTGCACCTTCCTATAAAATACTATATCATATTAGTATTAATTATGTCTATTTTTATTTTTAATTTCACATTCTTTTTACAAAAAAAAGAAACTATTCAGCTTCTTCTATTAATTCTTTGAAATACTCGATAATTTCGTCTCTTCCTTCAATTACATCTACTACTTCATTGTCTTCTATTTTTAATAATGCATCATCATTAACTTTTAAATCGTTGATATCATCAACTTCTAAATTTGTTTCATCTGAAATAAATTTATCATTGAAAGGACTATCGATATTAACAATATATGTTTTTAAAGATTCTTCTACTTCTTCATAATTGCTCATCCATAGTTCATAAGTTAATAAATTAAATTCTTTGTTTTTTGATAGTACAACATAATATTCTTCTTCTTTTTGATTTAATATATTTCCTAATAATATTTCTTTGTACTGAACTGTAGCAGGAGTTTCTACTATCTCTTCATCTTTATCAAAATTCATGAAGATTGTAATTCCATAGAAAGCTAAAAATACTCCTGTTACTACTGTAACTAGAATAATTAATTTTTTTACTTCATCGTTTGTTGTTGCATTTTTCATATATATCACCAAGTTCATTATAGCACACTATATTTTAAAAATAAATCATTTTCTTTATTTATTCACAAAATATTCATTATATTATAAGGTTTTTTTATTGGTTATATAGTATTGTAAATAATTTGTTTTTCTTATATAATATACACAGGTGAAATTTATGAAACAAAATAATATAAGAAATTTTTCTATTATCGCTCATATCGATCATGGAAAATCTACTTTAGCTGATAGAATATTGGAAATTACTGGAGCTGTTACTGAACGTGAAGCTAAGGAGCAGTTACTTGATAGTATGGATATTGAAAGAGAACGTGGAATTACAATTAAGTTAAATGCTGTTCAATTAAAATATAATTATAACAATGAAGATTATGTCTTACATTTAATAGATACTCCAGGTCATGTCGATTTTAATTATGAAGTATCTCGTAGTTTAGCTGCTTGTGAAGGAGCTATTTTAGTTGTTGATGCTGCTCAAGGAATTGAAGCACAAACTTTGGCTAATTTATATTTAGCTTTGGATTCTGATTTAACAATCATTCCGGTAATAAATAAAATTGATTTACCTAATGCTGATCCGGAAAAGGTAGCTAAAGAGTTGGAAGATGCTTTTGGTTTTTCTCGTGATGAAATTGTTTTAACAAGTGCTAAAAACGGAATTGGAATTCAAGAATTAGTGGAAAAGGTAATTGATAAAGTTCCTAGTCCTGTTTATTCTAATTCAGAACCTTTGCAAGCTTTAATATTTGATAGTCATTATGATGCTTATCGTGGTGTTGTGTGTTTAATTAGGGTTGTAAATGGTAGTGTTAAAGTTGGGGATAAAATTAAGTTAATGGCTACTGGTGCTGTTTATGATGTAGTTGAATTAGGTATTTCAACTCCTAAAGAATGTAAAAAAGATAAATTAATAGCTGGAGAAGTTGGATATTTATGCGGGGCTATTAAAAGTATTAGTGAGGTTAAAGTTGGTGATACTATTACTTTAAATGATAGATGTGCTTTAACTACTTTGCCTGGTTATAAACCGATGAAACCTATGGTGTTTACTGGTTTATATCCTATTGAATCATCTAAATACCCTGATTTAAGAGAAGCTTTGGAGAAATTAAAGCTAAATGATGCAGCTTTAGAGTTTGCTCCTGAGACTTCA
>CAYJEL010000080.1:0-328 GCA_964369245.1 uncultured Muribaculaceae bacterium | reverse complement strand
TGGATTTAGATGTGGATTTCTTGGTTTACTACATATGGAAATTATTCAAGAAAGAATTGAAAGAGAGTTTAATATTTCTTTAATAGCTACTTCTCCTTCGGTAATTTATGAAGTTACTATGACAGATGATTCTGTTATACTTATCGATAGTCCTGTTAAAATGCCTGAGAAAGTTAAAATAAAAGATATTAAAGAACCTTATATAAGAACTTCTATATTTGTACCTAGCGGTTATATTGGTCCTATAATGGATTTATGTCAAAATAAAAGAGGTAATTATATTTCTATGGAATATATGGATAAAACTAGAGTTAATATTCATTATGAA
>CAYJEL010000079.1:0-4317 GCA_964369245.1 uncultured Muribaculaceae bacterium | reverse complement strand
CAACTTATGTTCCTGCAGCTTTACAAAGTGAAGCTTCATATTGTACACCAAGATAATTATTATTGAAAAGATTATATATTTGTGATATAATCTTTTTACTTGGGGTCGTCTAGTTTCGACAGGAGTTTTAATTTATATGGGGCAAGTCGTTAGTTACGCGTTAAGTACAAATCAGAAAATAACTGGAAAAAAATTATTTAATTTTGGAGGAGCTTTCGCTCCAACTTTCGCTTAATTAAGAATTAGCGTCCAAAGCTTCCTATTATCTTTTCTTACGGGATAATAACGAGGCTCGATTAGTAAGATATATTAATTGTATTGTCTTAGTATAGTTAATGAATTTTATAAGACTTACTTAGTGTTTAATTGATGATTATTTAATACATTAAGGACATTTTATTAATCATATAAGCTTGTAGAACTGTATAGGTTGGATTTTTGGACAGGGGTGCGATTCCCCTCGACTCCACCAAATGATAATTAGATATATTTTATATATTTTGCAAATACCTATTAATGGGTATTTTTTAGTTATTAATTTAAGTAATATTAAAGAAATATAGAGTTGTTAACTACTTAAAAATATGCTAAAATAAATTAATGATAGAAAGGTAGAAATAACTGTATTTATCCAGTTGATTTATGCGTTCTATGTATAAATGAAAAAATTATATAAGAATAGGATAGATATTTATGAATAAAAAAGGGTTTACCCTAATAGAGTTACTAGCAGTAATAATTATACTAGCAGTAGTAGCGCTTATTGCAACGCCATTAATTTTAGTTGTGATTGATAATGCTAGAAAGTCTGCAAATAGATCACAGGTAGAGCTTATACTAGATGGTGCAACACAAATTTATACTCAGAGTTATTTAAATGATAATTATAAAAAATTATTAACTAATACTAATATTTATGGAAATGATAATTTTAAGTTCTCAGGTGAGTTGCCTGAGGTTGGAGTTGTTCAAATCAAACCAAATGGTGAAATTTATTTAGCCGTTGAAATAGATGGCATTTGTTATACAAAAGATTATACACAGGATAAAATATCAGAATCTAAAGTAGTAGAGGGAGAAACTTGTGTTCCTCTTACTGTTGTAGTATCATCTGATAATCCTAATTTAACTACTTGGTATAATGCGGATGTTGATGTGACATTAACTACTAATGGTGATAGTTTAAAATATTGTACAGTCCATAGCACTGCTGCTAATGTAACATTAGAGAATTGTACACCAGATACTTTAGTATCAAGTACGACGCATAACTTACTTGTAAGTGAAGAAGGTAAAACAAAATTATGTGTATTAGCTATAAAAGGTGGTAGTGAATCAAGTGATATTATATGTGCAGAATATAGAGTAGATAAAACTTTGCCTGCTATAGTTGCTAAGAGTGAAGCAATTACTATTAAACAAGGTGATGATATGGATTTAAGTACATATTTTGATACTACATATGGACCTAGTGGTGGAAATATAGTTTGTATGCCAGCTAGTGCTTTAAATTTAACTGTAGGAGATCATACTGTTGAATGTGCAGCTACCTCGTTGAGTGGACTCACTAATACTGTTTATAAAGATATTGTAATTGAACTTAGTCTAACTAAATTGACTGATTATATAACTGATAGTGTAGGTACTACAGGTTTAGTTGAAGAGAATGGTATTAGATATGAAGGAGATAATCCAAATAATTATATAATATTTAATGATGAAGAATGGAGAATTATTGGGTTATTTGATACTACACTTGCAGATGGAAGTTCTGAAAAATTAGTTAAAATAATTAAATCTACGCCACTTGATTATAATAATGATAATGTATTTGATTTAAACAGAGATGGTATTGATACGCAATCATGGAATAGTAGCGTATCAAATAATTGGGCAACTTCTTCATTAAATAATAGTTTAAATAATGATTATTTATTTAGTACTGGAACATTTTTGAATAATGGTATTACTACTGAATATAGAAACTTAATTCAAGAAGTTACCTGGAATTTAGGTGGAGTATCTAGTGCAGCAATAGCAGATAGTTTTTATGAACAAGAACATTTAGATATTAGGCCAACTGGTCAACCAGCTAAAATAAATGGAAAAGTAGGATTAATGTATGCTAGTGATTACTTATATGCTGTTTCATCTAATGTGTGTTCAAGAGAGCTCACTTCTAGAGAATATGAAACAGCAGCGTGCCATGAACAAAATTGGTTATTTATTCTAGATGATTATGAAGGAAGTAGTAAGTATGAGTGGTTAATTTCATCTTATGCATCCCACCATTATCTAGCGTGGAATATAGATAGTAAAGGTTTTTTACATTACAATCATGTAGGTCACTCACAAATAGTTAGACCAACCGTATACATATCTTCTGATATAATTATTTCAAAAGGTGCTGGTACTAAAGCTAATCCTTTCAAAATAAATTAATAAGAAAGTTGTTAGTATCTAAATTTTTTTAATATATTGATTTTGTTTTTATTAAAAGTTATAATTATATAAGAAGGTAGGTAGTTAGATGAGTCGTGGTTTTACTTTAGTTGAATTACTAGCTATTGTTATAATATTAGGAATTATTTCTGTTTCTGTTTTTTTAATAGTGGGAGATGTTATTGAAGATGCTCGTAAATCTATTAATTTATCTCAAAGTTATTTGGTTGTAAATGGAGCTGAAAGTTTATATGCTAGTACTTTTTTGAAAGAAGATGGATATAATCCTGATTTGGAATCTATGTTTAATGGTGTTACTGATATATATGAATATATTGAAACTAGTGGTGATAAGCCTGAAGAAGGAATGGCTATGATTAATGATGATGGTAAGGTTGCTATTGCTATTAATATTGATAATTATTGTTATACTAAGAGATATGATGAAAGTAAAATCAATGTAACGATGATTAATGAGGATGTTAAGTGTTATATTAATGATGAGGGTATACCAACTATTGAGTTTAGTTATGAACAGTTAGATTTTTTAGAGAGTAATGGAAATCAATATATTGATATTGGTTTAATGAATACGGGTAATTATTTAATTGAAGATGAAGTTTATTTAAAAACTGATAATGATTTACACATGTCTTGGTTATTTGGAGGTAGAACTGATTATAGCTATGGTTATGGGGTATTAGTTCAAAAGTTATCTAATGGAGTAATGGAAGTTTTTGCTTTACATGGTGGTTCATCAGTTCCAATAAGGCTTGCTAATTCTGTTTTTGATAAATGGATTAAGGTAAGTTTTTCAAAAGATAGTTTTGTTATAGATGGTAACAGTTATGGTACATCTGGTGGTATTATTGTTCCAGATAGTTATGAACAGGAAATTCGTTTAGGTGGAATGAGTCAAACTATGAGTAATGATACTAGGAATTTTGAAGGATATAGAAGACAAACTGTTATTACTGATTTAGATAGTGGTCTAGTAGTAAGAAATTTTATTCCAGTTAAAATAAGGGAAACTGGTGAATTAGGTTATTGGGATTTAGTTAATAATCAATTTTATCCTAATGAAGGTGAGGGAGAATTTAAAGCTCCTTAAAATTAATTCTTTTGAGTTAATTTTTTAGTGTTAAATGGGTCTAATATTTATAGAAAGTAGGTTGTTTATGAAGGGATATACTTTAATTGAACTTTTAGTGGTGATTATTGTTTTAGCTATTGTGTCTTTAATCGTTAGTCCTATTATTGTTGATGTAATTGAGGAAAGTAAAAAATCAGCTAATTTAACTCAATCTTATATGATTTTAAAAGGAGCTGAAACTATGTTTGCTAGCTCTTTATTAAATGATGATTTGAAAGATAGTTTTGATGGTGTGACTAATGTTTATGAGTATATAGATTTTAGTGGTAAGAAACCAGATGATGGAATGGTAATGATTGATGGTAGTGGAAATGTTGCTATGGCTATATTGATTGATGAAGTATGTTATACAAAATATAATAGTGAAAGTAAAGTGCATGTTACTAATATTAGTGATGGTGTTAAGTGTTATTTAAATGAAGAAGGAAGTCCTGTTGTAGGATTAACTTATGAAAAGTTGGATTATATATATAGTGATGGTGGACAATATATTGATACTGGACTTTTTAACACAGGTAATTATATTATTGAAGATGAAGTTTATTTAGAAAGTAATGATTCTTTATATATGTCATGGTTATTTGGTGGTAGAGCTGACTATGATTATGGGTATGGTGTGTTAGTTCAAAAGTTATCGAATGGAGTTATGGAACTTTTTGCTTTACACGGTGGTTCTTCAATACCAATCAGATTTACAACATCAGTTTTTGATAAGTGGATTA
>CAYJEL010000078.1:0-4431 GCA_964369245.1 uncultured Muribaculaceae bacterium | reverse complement strand
ATATCAAGGACTTCCTTTTTTGTATATTAATCCCAAAACCATTTTACACTATCAATGTCATGAGAAACTTGACTAAACCATTTAAATGCTATATAATTTAAATGCGAGGAGAAATAATATGAATACTATAACTAGCAATAAAAATTTATTATGTATTTTATTATCAAACCGATTATTTAGTAATGGGTCTATTTCTCTTGTAATAAAATAAATTATAATTGATAAATATTAAATAGAACCAATGCTAAATAAATCTAGTATTGGTTCTATTTTTATATAAGAAAGGAAAAAAATATGTATAATTTTAAAGAAGTAGAGAAAAAATGGCAAGAATATTGGAATAAAAGTGATGATTTTAAAGCAATTGATTTTCATCCGACCAAACCGAAATACTATATCCTATATGAATTTTTTAATATCAGTGGTAATCTACATATGGGACATTTGAAAGGAACTGTACCAGCTGATGCCCTAGCAAGATATAAAAGATTTGCAGGCTATAATGTATTATTTCCAATTGGTGGTGATTCATTTGGGTTACCTGCAGAAAATGCAGCAATAAAATATGGCACAAATCCTGTTGATTTTGTACAAAATGGTATGAAAAATGCAATGGAACAATCTAAAAAAATAGGATTATCTTTTGACTATGATAGATCATTTGCAACTAGCGATCCCAGTTATTATAAATGGACTCAATGGATTTTTTTACAATTGTTAAAACACGGAAAAGCCTATAAAGAAAAAGGAACAGTTAATTTTTGTACTAGTTGCAAAACCGTTCTTTCAAATGAAGATAGCCAAAATGGAATATGTGATAGATGTGGAACTCCTGTTATACAAGAAGAAAGAAATGTTTGGTTTTTAAAAATGCGAGAATATTCAGAGCATTTATTAAATAATATCGAAAAAATTGACATGAATGATAATCTAAAAGAATCTCAAAGAAATTGGATTGGAAAAAGTGAAGGACATAATATAGTTTTTAATATTGTTGATTCTAAAAATAATTTTCTTTTTGAAGCTAATGTATTTACAACTTGCATAGAAACTATATTTGGTGTGACTTTTCTTACTTTTGCACCCGAGTCGAATTTTATAAGTCAGTTCAAGGAAAAAATAAAAAATTTTAGTGATATTGATAAATATAGAATAGAAACTTTATATAAAAATGAACTTGAAAGAATTTCAAATGTAAAGGATAAAACAGGATTTAAAATAGAAGGGATTTTTGCATTAAATCCAATGACTAATGAGAAAATACCAGTTTATGTAAGTGATTATGTTATAGCAAATTATGGAAGCGGTGTGGTAATGGGAGTTCCAGCACATGATCAACGTGATTTTGATTTTGCTAAACATTTCAATATTCCTTCATTGCAAGTTATAGACAGTATTTCTGAGAATAAAGTATTAGAGAAGAAAGATTATTTAAAATCTAATTCTCAATTAATTAATTCTAGTCAATTTTCTGGTTTAACAGTAAAAAAGGCTAAAGAGGAAATTTTTTCTTATTTAAACAAACAAGAAAAATGCTTTAAAAAAACTAATTATAAAATGCAAGATTGGTCTTTTAATAGACAAAGATATTGGGGAGAGCCATTCCCAGTCGTGTTTTGTGAAAAATGTGGAACTATTCCTATTCCTGAAAATGAACTTCCTTTAACTTTACCTAAAATATCTAATTATATTTCTAGTTCTGACGGTAATTCCCCTTTGGCTAACGTTACAGACTGGGTAAATACACATTGTCCAAATTGTGGTGGTAGTGCAATCAGAGAAACTGATACAATGCCAAATTGGGCTGGTTCAAGTTGGTATTGGTTAAGATATATTGATCCGCATAACAATGAGAAATTAGCTGATTTTGAGAAACTAAAATATTGGGGAAGTGTTGATTGTTATACTGGGGGGACTGAACATATAACTAGACATGTATTGTATGCATTTTTTTGGCAAAACTTTTTGTATGAAATAGGAGTTGTTCCAACTCGAGAACCATTTTCTAAAAAGTTAGGTAGTGGTTTGATACTAGATGATACTGGTAAAAAAATGAGTAAAAGTTCTACCAATGGAGTATCTCCTCTTGAAGTTATTGATAAGCATGGTTGTGACGTTACTAGATTGCATCTTCATTTTCTAGGTGGATATGAAGATAATACACCGTGGACATATAAGGGAATTAATGGAATAGAAAACTTCATAAATAAAGTTTGGAATTTACAAAATATTATTGTTACAGAAGTGCCGAATGAAAAAAGATATGTTAAGTTAAATCAATTAATAAAAAAAATAACCGATGATATAGAAAGTTTTAAGTTAAACACAGCAATAGCTAATTTTATGTCATATATAAACTTCATTCGTGATGAAAAAGGAATTACAAAGGAGGAATTAAAAGTATTTTTAATACTCTTGAATCCACTTGCTCCTCATATAACGAGTGAAATGTTTGAGATTTTATTTAAAACTAATATTTTAGATGAAACTTGGCCTAAATTTAATGAAAGCCTTTTAGTGGAAAATAATGTTAATCTGGCAATTCAAGTTAATGGTAAATTTAAAAAAACCATTATAGTTAAAAGGGATAGTGATGAAAAAGTTGTTGTAAATTTGATAAAAAATACCTATCCATTACTGGTGACTTCTGATATAAAAAAAGTGATTTACGTTACTAATAAAATAATTAATTTCATATGTTAAAAGAGACGACTTATCTTTCAAAGCCTTCTCTTTTTTTGTCTTTATATTCAGAATTGTCATAAACTTCTTTGATGTCATCATATCTATCACGAGATAAAATATCGTACTTAAATAAATCTTTAGCAAACTAAAAATATTTATTTCTATCTTTTGTAAAGAACTTATCTTGTAATATTTTAAGACTATCTTTTGTAAATAAATTTAATTTTCCAACTTGTTTAGATAGTCCATTTTTATTTTTATATTTGATAGGCACTCCAACAATATGCATATGAGAAAGTATTTCACTACAAGTACTGTTTATCCTAAGTCTTATTAATAAACATTTAAACTATATATTAGCTTCCAAGCTAATATATGAGTTATTAAATTAAACTTCGCTCCAAAGAAAAAACTAACCAATTGGTTAGTTTGTTTTTCATTTGGAGCGTTTTCTTAACAAATCACGAACTGTGTTTCTTGATAAATCAATTATACCATAAAATAATGAAAATAAAGTTATTTTTTTTGTTTTATTCTATTGTTTTAAAAAAGTCTTCTAAAGTATTTATTTTGCTATATTGACTATTCATATTATTTTTAGCATCAAATAGTATTGCTATTCCACCATCATTTTTCCAATCTATATAATGTTTTTCTCTATCATCAATTAAAACACAATTTGAAGTAGGAATAATAATATTGCTTTTTTTTCTTTTCTTTGGACAAAAAATGATAGGAGCGTTTAGTTTACGGTTATTTCTAATATCATCAATTTTATCTTGCATTTCTGAAATAGTATCAACTTTTGTTAAAATGTGATATTTTAAACCCTTAGATTCAACTTTCCTTAATGTTTCAACCGAATTATTTACTGAATTTGATTCTTGTAATAGTAATTCCCAATTTATAGTAGTTAATAATTCATCCCAAGATAAATTAGTGTTTTCTTTGATTTTCTCAAGTCTTTCTTGCGAATCTATTATAACGCCATCAAAATCTATATATATATTATTTTGCATTTAATTTTTCTCATCTTTAAGCCATACAGCATAAGGGTAGACAAATTCAGCTGTATAGACGTTTACCAATTTTTCTTCTCTTTTTTCTGAGCTTAAAGTTGCAAAAGATTTATTAACACGGAATTTTAAATGCGAGATAATACTTTTTCCATCATTTTTGCCATATACTACATTATATTTATTTAAATCAAAGTTTTTTAATTGTTTTAAGTTTTTACATATAAAAGAAAACTCTGCTCCCTGTAATTGCACTGGATTGTCAAATCTCTTATACTCAATGTTATCAATAGAATAGGATCTAATAAAGCCTATTTTATCTGTTTTATACGAACTTTTTGTTTCAATTAATACTAATGTTGGAACTTCGTTAAATTTTTCTATTGATTCTTTAATGAATTTTTGTACAGCCTTTGGTCTACAAAAAACTCCAGAATAACCCCAATAATGCACATTATGTATTTTTTCTTCTTCGATTTTAGATTTAATAATTTCATTTAAATTCATATTAGAATGTGGTCCGACTTTCATTATAATAATATTTTTAATAAGTATCACTCCTCTTGGTATATTATATCATGTACAAAATAAAAAACCAATCTTACGATTGATTTATATCTAAATGTTCAGAACTTTCCGAACAGATCCATCATTGGAGCGTTTTCTTAACAAATCACGAACTATGTTCCTTGATGAGTTAATTATACATCATTTATAAATAAGTTTCAAT
>CAYJEL010000077.1:0-4444 GCA_964369245.1 uncultured Muribaculaceae bacterium | reverse complement strand
TTCTTCTTTTTCTTCCACGAGTTTTACTAACTTTTCTAAATGGTACTGCCATTTACGACACCCCTTTCTACAATAAATTTTTTAATTTTTCCAATTCAGGATTGATTGACTTTTCTTTTTCATCAACCAATTTCCAACCTTCACCTGATGTTTTAACATCTGATAAATCATCACTAACTATTCGAAGTGGAATTTCCATTAATATATTCTCCCATATTATAGGAAAAATATCAATAGTATTTTGATTATTTTTTAAATTTTCTTCTAAATGTTCATCAATTTCTACCTCAAATTCGTAATTTACAGGTTTTAAACTTACTGAACAAGGTAATACCATAATACCTCTTACTAATAAATGTAAATCTAAATTACTATTAATATAGCCATTTATAGATACATTATCTAATTTATTAATACCAGTATTTTCAAGTTCAGAAAAACTATGTACAATGCTTATCTCAACATTATTTTTTAAATTAACATTTAAATCTTTTATATCAATTATCATTTTGCCTCCTCAGAAGCTCTTATTTCACGAATAACAATAACTTTAATTGTTCCTGGATATTGTAATTTTTCTTCTATAGATGTTTTAATATCTCTAGCTATTTTATAACTGTTTTTATCATCAACAATTTCAGGTTTAACAATTATTCTTAATTCTCTACCTGCTTGCATTGCAAATGATTTTTCAACACCTTCAATTTCATTTCCAATAGCCTCTAAATCACGTAATCTTTTTATGTAATTTTCTAATGAATCATTTCTAGCACCTGGACGAGATGCCGATAAAGCATCTGCAATAGCAACTAAAACAGATATAATTGAAGTAGCTTCCACATCACCATGATGTGATTCAATTGCATTTATAACAACTTCATTTTCATTATATTTACGGGCTAAAGATACACCTAACTCCACATGACTACCTTCTACCTCATGATCAATTGATTTACCAATATCATGTAATAAACCTGCTCTTTTAGCTAAAGCAACATTTTCTCCTAATTCAGCAGCCATTATACCAGATAAATGAGCAACCTCCATAGAATGTTTCAAAGCATTTTGACCAAATGAAGTTCTAAAATGCAATTTACCTAATATAGATTGTAATTCAGAATCAATTTTAGTAATTCCTAGTTCAAATAAAGCTTCACTACCATATTCTAAAATTTTATTATTTACATCAGTTGAAATTTTATCATAAACTTCTTCAATTCTACCAGGATGAATTCTTCCATCCTTAAGTAAAGTTTCTATAGTTAATTTAGCAATCTCACGACGATAAGGATCAAAACTAGATAAAACTATAGCCTCAGGTGTATCATCTATAATTAAATCAACACCAGTAACTGCTTCAATAGCTCTAATATTTCTACCTTCACGACCAATAATTCTACCCTTCATATCATCATTAGGTAAATTAACAACCGTAACAGTTTGATCATTTGCAACATCAGCTGCATACTTTTGCATAGAAGAAATTAATAAAGATTTAGCTTTTTTATCAACTTCTAATTTAGCTTCAGTTTCACGGTCTTTAATATATCCAGATATTTCTAAATTCATCATCTCTTCTACTTTTTTCATAACTAATTTTCTAGCTTCATCTTTAGAATAACCAGAAATCTTTTCTAATAATTCAATTTGCTGTTTCTTGATATCATCCACTTTATCTTGCTCTTTAAGCAAATCTTTTTGTTTATTAACTAAATTATTTTCTCTTTCTTCAAGCAATTGTTCTCTATTTTGAAGCATATTATCACGTTTATCCATATTAGATTCACGCAAAATCAAACGTTCCTCAGAATCCTTTAATTCCAATTTACGTTCTTTAATTTCTTTATCAACATCTAATTTTAAAGTATGTGCACTTTCCTTAGCATCTAATAAATAATCTCTTTTAATTTTGTCTGCTTCTTTTTTTGCTTTTTCAAGAATAGCCTCTGCTTTTTTACTACTAGCAGATACCTTAATGTAATTTAATATAATCATAATAATTATACCAACAAAAAGTCCTATCAACACAAATAAAATGGGAAATAAAAATTCATTCATATATTTCCTCCATTTCAAATTTCAAAGAGTAATTAAACTCTATTCTTATTGTAAAACTTATAGACAAATAAGTCAAGTTTTATTAAATATTTTAACATTTAAAAACTAAGCATGATATAATATAAACATCAAGGAGTTAAAAATATGAAAAGAATATTAAAATATATAGTAATTATTTCACTTTTACTACTAACAACTCTTCTCACAATAAGCTTTATATTAAATCAAAATATTATTAGTCCCAGCTCAGAATTTAACACTACAATTAACACCTTAAAAACATTAAACAATAATACAAACTTAGAAGAATACAACATAACTATTAATAATGTTTCACAATTAGATTACATATTATTACAAAATATTTACAAAAATTTACACTATGAGATTATAGAAGAAAATATCAACAACAATCAAGCTACCTTAAAAATAAAAATAACTAACTCAAATATCTATTTAACAAACAATACATTATATCAAAATACATTAGATAAATACTATGAAGATGAAACTTGGCCAACAGATGAGGAATATATCAATGAATTAATAAATAACTTAAATACAAACGTTGAAACAAAAGAAATAACCCTAAATTATGAAAAAACAAATAATAAATGGTATTTAACAAATGAAGATATAAATAACAAACTTATTATTGGCTATGAACAATATTTAAATAATTAAAAAATAATTACCTAAGTAACTATTTTTTTTTGCTTTTAGCTTTTTTAGTAACAACTTTTTTACTTTTAATAAATCCAAATAATAAATCAAATAAAAATCCATATAAAACAAATGATATAACATTAAATACATAAAAATAAATTGATACATCAGCTTCTCCTATTGCATTTACAATGAATCCAGATTTAATAAAATCAACAGGAACTAATTGCACTAACGGGCTTGAACCAATCAAAACAATACTTTCATTATCAAAACCTAATAAGTGAAATACAATAATCATTAATGATGCCATACCAAACCAAAACTTATATGTTCTTAAAACTTTTTTCATAAACCCTCCTTATATATTATCATTATAACACTTATTAAAAAAATAAAACATATCTTTTTTAAATATTCTTACACCTCTTTGACAAAATATATAAAACCATATATAATATTTAATTCTAGAGGGAGGTAAGATTTATGGGAAAATTACCATTAGACCACTTATTTGATATTGAAAAATACTATCACAAGAACTCAAAAGAAATTAAAAATTCATTTATTAAATACTTTGGTTCTGAACACCAACAATACATAAATAATAAATTTGAAAAAACCGAAATTAACAAATTAGCTTATTCAATTACTTCACGTTTAAGACATTCTACCTATGTCTTTACTTCATTATTAAAAGCTAACTTAAATAAAAAATACTTAAAAAAATACAACATAACTTCCATCAATCAACACATAAATGATTATTATAATATAATAATGATAGAAAAAAAGAAGACATTAAAATTTTATAAAAAATATAAAGATTTACAAAACCTAGGAATACTAAAACTAACAAAAAAAGATTTTAAATCAATTATTCCACAAAAAGACAAAGAACAAATAAGAAGTTTTGAAAATAGAAGCATTAATATAAATAATATAAATTTAAGCTTACTTTCTATTTTTATAGTAAATATTAAAAAACTAATTTTAACAAAACAAGAATATCAACATTTAAAAAAAAGTTCAGAAATAGCTAGTGTATGCCTAAAAGAATCACTAAAATTAACACAAGCCGAAGAAATTCTAAAAAAAACTAACTGCGACAGCTTTGAAGTATCATTTATTTCTGATTATATAGTTAATAATAATTGCAGAGGTTTTTACACCAATATAGATGACACCAATTTCATATTTATAAACGAAAGTTCAAATGGTGACATAGAACACACATTATTTCACGAATTAACACATATTTTTCTAAATAATTTTAATGAAAAAAACAGATACTTTTGTGAAATACTAACTGAAGCAATATCTATAGAAATTGAAAATTTAACACAAACAAAAACAAAATTCCCTTTTAAAAAAAATACCAAAAATTTATACAGTTATAGTTTATTTTTAATTGAAAAACTTTTAAAAACATATAAAAAAGAAATTACAAAAGACATTATGAATCAAGACAATCAATTCACAAACTTAAGAAATTCATTTGGAAGCGATAATCTAGATACTTTAATGTCTTTAATTAAGCAAGATCAACAATTTATCATCGACTCCAAAACTCCTTTAAACCCACAAAGAATCTCAACCATATACAAAACGATGAAATTATATAATAATAAAACAAATTTATTAAACTATACTAATAAAGTATAGTTTTTTTGACAAATACAAAAAAAAACTGTATAATTAGATAGTTGCAAATCAGAAA
>CAYJEL010000076.1:0-4520 GCA_964369245.1 uncultured Muribaculaceae bacterium | reverse complement strand
TGGTGCCCATGGCCGGACTCGAACCGGCATGGTATTGCTACCATTGGATTTTGAATCCAACGCGTCTACCGATTTCACCACATGGGCATAAATAAATTATAACACAAGTTAAATAACTTGTATATAATTATTTAAAAATTTATACTTGTTCAGTAAACTTTGAATTATATAAATCAACATCATCACTATTTTTTTCAACACTAACATTAGGTAAATCAGATATACTATTTAATCCAAAATAATCCAAAAATAAATCAGTTGTACCATATAATAAAGGTCTTCCTGGACTTTCACTTCTACCAACTTCTTTAATTAAATTCTTAAAAGCTAATTTTCTTACAATATAAGAACTACCAATACCTCTTGTTTCATCAACACTAACTCTTGTAATAGGTTGATTATAAGCAATTATTGCTAAAACTTCTAAACATGATTCAGTTAATGTATCACTCTCATCTAAAGTCATAAGTTTTTGAATAAAATCCTTATGTTCTTTTTTTGTAATTAATTTATATTTATCTCCCAGTTTAATTAATTCAATTCCCCTATTATCATATGACATTTGTAATTTATCTAATAAAGATAACACTGTAATTTCATCAGTTTCTAAAATATCTTGTAATTGTAAAACAGTTAAACCCTCATCACCTACTACAAATAATAAACTCTCTAATATTGCTATACTCATATCTACACTCCACATAAAACTATATTTTCAAAATTATTTTCTTGTTTAATAATTAAAATTTTATTTTTAGATAAATTTAAAATAGATAAAAAAGTTACAATAATATATTGCTTATTAAAAATATCGAATAAATCTTCAAATCTTACTTCTTTTTTTATTTTAATTAAATCTCTAATCTGATTACTTCTTTCAGTAACAGAATATTCTTTGTTAGTAATTTTAGTACTTAATGGTTCTTTTAATTTACTTTTTTCTAAAAACTTATTAAAAGCATTCATTAAATCATCTAAACCTATATCATCAGGTAATTTACCTTCAGGTTTAAACTCAGAAATTTCTGAAGGTTTTTTTGTAAAATACTCTTTTCTAATTTGCTCTAAATTTTTAAACTCACCTGTTAAACTTTTATAATTTTGATAATCAATTAATTTTTTAATTAATTTTTCACGAGGATCTTCTTCCTCTTCTTCTATCTCACTTTTAGGTAAAAGCATTCTTGATTTCATTTCAATAAGTTCAGCAGCCATAACCAAATAACTACTAGCAACATTTAAATTAAGTTCTTCTTGTAATTTAATATAAGCTAAATATTGATTAGTAATATCAGCTATTTTAATATCATAAATATCCATTTCAGATTGTTTAATTAAATGAAGTAATAAATCTAAAGGTCCTTCAAAATTGTCTATTGTTATTTGATATGTCATCTTACCACCTTAATCATTATAACAAAAAAAAATAGAAAAATCTATCTTTCCCTTATATTCTAACACCTTTTTATAAATCTAATAACCTTTTAAACCTTCTAAACTTTCATCATTTAAAATATAATCATCAACTGAAACAATACGGTAATCATCTTTTGTGTCCCTAATTATAACTTTATCAATCCCTGAATTAATAATCATTCTTTTACATAAAGCACAAGGATTAGCTCCACTTACATAATTTTCACTACCATACTCCATACCTACTAAATATAAAGTAGCACCAATCATATTTTTTCTTGAAGCACTTATAATAGCATTTTGTTCAGCATGAACACTACGACATAACTCATACCTTTCACCTCGAGGAACATTTAATTTTTCCCTCATACAATACTTTAAATCACAACAATTTTTTCTACCTCTAGGTGAACCAACATAACCTGTTGAAACTACTTCATCATTATTAATAATAACCGCACCAAAATTTCTTCTTAAACAAGTACCTCTTTTCAAAACTGTCTCAGCTAAATCCAAATAATAATTATTTTTATCTATTCTTTTCATAACTACCTCCAACTATTAAATTATACAATATTTTTATATAAAAAACAAAATATTGTATAATTAGTTTAAGATATACAAAATAAATTTAAACAACTAATTACATTTTTATAATTACTATCCCAATACTTTTCGACATCACTTAATATGTTATCTAAAATATAATTTACATCCTTATTCTCACCAAAAATTTCCATATATAAAAATTCTAATTTAGCTATATCATTGCTATAAATACAGTTTTTAATCAACTTAACAATTTTATTTTTATAAATCACTTCTTTCCTTGTTTTACAAAATTTATCTACAAACTTAGATATTTTTTTATATTTAATATCTAAAACCTCAGACTCACTAGTCAAATCTAAAGCATCTAATTCCTCAGTATATAATAACTTACTCAACTTTAAAATATTTCCCATATTATTAAATTTTAAAAATACAGCTTCTTTATCACTCACAAATATACAACCATACTTAATCATATCTTTATTAAAACACTCAGTTTTATCCTTAATTCTTTCTAAAAAAGAACACATAAATTTACACTTATAATTAATTACATCAAATAACAATTCTTTGCTAACTTTAAAAAGTAAAGTTTTTTTTAAGTGAAAAATCTTGTCATTAGATTGCCATTCAAATACCTCATATAAATTATCTTGGGGATTTATTACTATATCGTAAATAAAATTCATTTTTTTCCTCCTTATAAAGTGATATAAACATAATTAAAATTCCAATTAAAAACATAAAACATTCAAATCTTTTAATTATAAAATTAACATAATACTCAAAATTATACCCTATTGTAGTAATATTTAAATAAATAATTATATAAACACCACCAATTATAGTTAACCCAAAGCCAATTAAAAAGCTAAAAAACCTTAACATTTTATCTCCTTTCTTAATTTTATTACAATAAAAATAATAATTGACAAAATAATAATAAAATGTTTAAATATAATTGGTGATTTAAATGAAAAAATTTAATATGATTGATGAATCATTTATATGTGAAAACTGTAACAAACTAGTAGAAAAGTTAAACTACACAGCTAGAGACCATTGTCCTTACTGTCTATGTTCAAAACACGTTGATATAAACCCCGGAGATAGAGCAAACACATGTCTTGGTATCTTAAGACCAATTGATATAGAAAAGTTTAAAAATACCCATAAAATAATATATAAATGCACTAAATGTAATCAGACACATAAAAACATCGTCGCAATTGACGATGATTTTGAAACAATATTAAATATAATGAGAGAAAATGCTAAATAGCATTTTTTTTATATCTTTCTTTTTAATAAAATTCCCTCTTTAAAACCACATGGTAAAGCACAATCATAATCCTTAAAAGTACACTTAGCCCCTTTAGTATAATTCTTAATATCATTAACTAAATAATGATTTTTTTTATTTAACTCTTTTTCATACTCAGTTAAAATTAATTTAGTTTGATCATTAATCTCTAATTGAGCCGCACTACATAATCTCTCCTTAGTTTTTAAAATAAAATTATCATAACTACCAACTTCATTAATAATAAACATTTGACCTTGAGGATAAAAAGATGTATTTATATCTTTAATCCACATATCAACTAATTCCTCATCATCACTAATTATAGGCGGAATATAAAACTCCTTACTATCATCAATAATTAAATTATAAGAAATAGTTCTATGTCTATGAGCCTGAGCTAATTGTGCAAAAGAACCACGATAAGAAATAGAATAACTCTCACCAAAATACTTTTCTACTTCTCTTCTACCAAATAAACTTAAACCCCTATTTTTTCTATTAGACATAGCTCTATCATCTAATATATCTAGGTTTTTAATTAAAGAAATAAACTCCTCAAAATAAACACATAACTTTTTATTAAATTCATTACAATCACATTCACGAGTAAACTTAATCATAAAAGATACAATTCTATTTAATTGAATCCAAGGTAAAGTATGAACTATTTTAGTTGGACAAAATACCGATACCAAATATCTAGCATTCTCTTGAGCTAATTTTTCTATCTTAGATTTATTAAACTCATCACCATATTTATTACTTATCTTATCCTTAAAAATATCCATCCATTTAGTATATAATAAAGCCTCATTCTCACTAACATTTTCAGTTGTAATCTTAGTGTATCTAGCACTCTTCTCACTTGTAGAACACTGCTTTTCATTATTTAAAATCATAGCTATAATCTTAGGAACATTTGTAATTTCAACCCCCACTACAATATGTTCATAAGGGGTAGCATGCTCCATAGACAAAGTTCTATTTAACCTTTTTAAAGTTTTCTCTTTATCCTCATCTTTTAATTTATTATATCCCTCAGGCTCATAACAAACCCCAGCCAATTGAGCACTATATAAAATAGCTGCTTCTTTATCAAATTTACCATTCTTCATAAATGAAGTATGCGGTAATAACTCTATTCTCATAAATCCTCCTACTATATTAATTATAACATAAAAAAAATAATCAACTAATAAAAATTGATTATTTAGTATATTTAAGGTATAAAAGTTACTTTATCAGC
>CAYJEL010000075.1:0-4527 GCA_964369245.1 uncultured Muribaculaceae bacterium | reverse complement strand
AAAACTGATTTTAAAATATTTACTTTAAAAATTACTGATTTTGAAGATAGTATGTATGCTAAAATTTTTACTAAGAGTGGTGAGGATTTTAATTATTTAAAAAAAAGGTTAAAGGCTGGTTCTTGGTATACATTAAGGGGTTATACTAAGTATGATAATTATGCTAATGAGATTGTTTTTAATGTAAGAGATATTAATGAACTTAAAAAAGAAGGTAATAAAAGAGAAGATACAGCAATAGAAAAAAGGGTTGAATTACATACTCATACTAAGATGAGTCAAATGGATGGTATTAGTGATGATATTGAGTTAATTAAAAAAGCTATTGATTTTGGTCATAAGGCTATTGCTATTACTGATCATAACTGTGCTCATGCTTATCCTCATGCTTTTAATTTTGTCACTAAGTATAATAAGGGTAAAGAGGATGCTGATAAGTTTAAAGTAATATATGGTACGGAATTATCTTTAATTGCTGATGAGGTTAATATTGTTTTAAGGCCTAATGATAGTATTTTAATGGACAATACTTATGTGGTATTTGATTTTGAAACTACTGGTTTTAATGCTGGTGGTGGGGATTCTATTATTGAAGCTGGGGCTGTTAAGATTTGTAATGGGGATATTATTGATCGTTTTGATGAATTGATTAATCCTTTTCGAAAATTACCTAGTAAGATAGTTGAGATAACTAATATTACTGATGATATGTTAGTGGATAAGGATTCAGAAGAAGTTGTTATGAAGCGTTTTATTGAGTGGGTTGGTGATTTACCAATGGTGGCTCATAATGCTAAGTTTGATGTTTCTTTTTTAGAAAGTGCATATAAAAAATATAATTTTGGTACTTTTACGAATACGGTTATCGATACTTTGGAATTATCTAGAACAATGGATACTGGTTTTGCTCGTCATAGTTTATCGGCTTTGGTTAAACGATATAGTATTCCTTTTGATGAGAATGCTCATCATAGAGCTGATTATGATTCTGAAGCTACGGCTTTAATATTTTATAAAATGATTAAAAAGTTAAATGATCGTAATTTTGAAACTATTAATGATTTAAATAATTTAGTTTCTCAGGATGAAATTCATAAATTTGGTCGTGAGTTTCATGTGAATATTTTGGTTCAAAATAAAACTGGTTTAAAAAATTTATTTAAGTTATTATCTTATGCTAATACTAAGTATTTACACAAAACACCACGTATTTTAAGAAGTGTTATTGATAGTCATCGTGAGGGATTATTAATTGGTAGTGGTTGTTATAATGCTGAGGTTTTTATTGAAGCTAGAAGTAAGATGGATGATGAATTAATTAATATCATTGATTTTTATGATTATGTTGAGGTACAACCTTTAGATTGTTATGATCATTTATTACAAAGTGGTGATTTTGGAAGTAAGTTAGAATTACTTGAAAATGTTAATAAAATAATTAGGTTAACTAAAGATTGTGGTAAGTTAATTGTTGCTTCTGGTGATGTTCATCACATTGAAAAAGAGGATAAGGTTTACAGAGAAATTATTACTAATCAAAAAGTACCTGGTGGTGGAAGACATCCTTTGGCTCGTAAGGGTATTACTAGTATTCCTAGTAATTATTTTAGAACAACTAATGAGATGTTAGAAGCTTTTGATTTTTTAGATAAGGATTTAAAAAAGGAATTAGTTATTACTAATCCAAATAAAATAGCTGATATGGTAGAAATAGTTGAGGTTATTATTAATACTGGTGGTGTACCTTTCTCACCTTATATGGAAAATTCTCAACAGATTACAACTGATTTAGTTTATAATAAAGCTCGTGATTGGTATGGTCATCCTTTACCTTTTAATATTGAGGAGAGAATAGCTAAAGAGTTATATGGTGATGGTATTATTGATATTGTTAAAAGTATTAGTGGGGATGATTTTTATTCTAAATTACATGATACTTTAACTAGTGGTTATGAAACTGTTACTAATATGGTTAAAAATTATTTAATTAAAAGTGATGAAAGTGTTTTAGAATTAAGTGAAGATGAGTTAAATAAAAAAGTTAAGAAATCTTTAGGTGGTATAATTGGTGGGGGATTTGATGTTATTTATTTAATTTCTCAAAAATTAGTTAAGAAATCTAATGATGATGGTTATATAGTTGGTTCAAGGGGTTCGGTTGGTTCTTCGTTTGTTGCGACTATGATGGGTATTACTGAGGTTAATCCTTTAGCGCCTCATTATCGTTGTTTGG
Source organism: uncultured Muribaculaceae bacterium (assembly GCA_964369245.1). Lineage (GTDB taxonomy): Bacteria > Bacillota_I > Bacilli_A > RF39 > UBA660 > Faecisoma. Next base: position 2,294 of record CAYJEL010000075.1, on the reverse strand, counting down.
AGTGTCAACACAGTATTTTTGAAGATGATGGTGTAGCTTTAGGTGCTAAGTATTTATCAGGGTTTGATTTACCTGATAAGAGTTGTCCAACATGTGGTAGTAATATGTATAAAGATGGTAATGATATGCCATTTGCTACTTTCTTGGGTTTTAATGCTGATAAAGTTCCAGATATTGATTTAAATTTTTCTGATTTAAACCAAGCTGCTGCTCATGAATATACTAAAGTATTATTTGGTGAGGATAATGTTTTTAGAGCTGGGACTATTGGTACTGTTGCTGATAAAACTGCTTACGGGTTTGCTAAGGGATATTTTGAAGATAGAGGTATTACGGCTAGAAGTGCTGAGATTGAGAGATTAGCGATGGGTTGTGTAGGGGTTAAAAGAACAACTGGACAGCATCCTGGGGGAATTGTTGTTGTTCCTGATTATATGGATGTTTATGATTTTACGCCTTATCAATTTCCAGCTGATGATAATTCAAAAGCTTGGAGAACTACTCATTTTGATTATCACGCTATTGAAGAGGATTTATTAAAATTAGATATTTTGGGTCATTCTGATCCAACTCAATTACGTTTGATTCAAGATTTGTCTGGTCAAGATGTTACTAAGGTTCCTTTAGATGATTTAGAAACGATGAAAATATTTTTATCGCCTTCTCCTTTAGGTGTATCTCGTGATGATATTATGTGTGAGACTGGTACTTTGGGGATTCCTGAATTTGGGACTGGATTTACAGTTGCATTAGTAGCAGAAACTAAACCAACAACTTTTGCTGAGTTAATTAAAATTTCTGGTTTATCGCATGGGACTGATGTTTGGGTAGGAAATGCTCAAGATTTAATTAAAAATAATATTGTTCCTTTTAAAGAGGTAATTGGTTGTCGTGATGATATAATGGTTTATTTAATGTATAAAGGTATGAAACCAATTAAAGCGTTTAAAATTATGGAATTTGTTCGTAAGGGACGTCCTTCTAGGGAACCTGATGCTTGGGCTGAATTTGCTTTAGAGATGAAGGAAGCTGGGATTGAGGATTGGTATATTGAGTCTTGTCGTAAGATTAAGTATATGTTCCCTAAAGCGCATGCTACGGCTTATGTAATGAGTGCTTTTAGAATTGCTTATTATAAAGTACATTATCCACAGTATTTCTATGCTTCATGGTTCTCAACTAAAGCCAATGATTTTGATGTAGAAACTATGATTAAAGGATATGACGCTATTAAAAGTAAAATGGGGGAAATTATAACTAAAGGTTATGAAGCTTCTAATAAAGAGAATAGTGTTTTAGAGTCTTTACGTTTAGCTTTAGAAATGACGGCTCGTGGACTTAAGTTTGCGAATATTGATTTATATAAATCACAAGCTTCAACTTTTGTTATTTTAGAAGATGGTAAAACTTTAATTCCTCCTTTTTCTACTATTGAAGGTTTAGGTGAGACTGTTGCTAAAACAATTGTTGAGGAACGTGAGAAAAATCCATTTTTAAGTATTAGTGATTTCCAAAAAAGAGGTAAGGTTTCATCTACTTTATTAGATAAAATGCGTAATATGGGTATTTTAAATGGTATGGATGAATCTAGTCAATTGTCATTATTTTAATATTTATACATATACATTATTAGAGGTGTTATAATGGATAAGAAATTGCCTAAAGTATATGTTAATCAAATAGATAAAAAAATTAATAACAATAAAGAAGTTTTTTATAATAGTTCTAGAGTAATTAATGAAGAAAAGGTTGATTTTAAAGGATTTAAATTAAATATTCATCAAAAAATTAATCAGATATTTTCTTCAACTAGATATGTTTATAAAGCAGACGTTAAGATAACTTTGAAAGATAGCGTTATTAATAAAAAAATAATTGGTAGAAATAAAAATCATTTGATTACTATGGAAAATGATTTAATCAATATTGATGATATTATTGATATTGAGTATAACTAAGATATTCTAATTTGAATATCTTTTTTTAAAATGTTATAATTTTTTTATTAATTGGAGTTGATATTATGGATATTAAAGATTTTGTTGATATAGGAATAGTAGATATGTTTTGGAGATATAATGAGTTTTCTTTGGAGTGGAGAAAGGCATTTGTAAGTTTTTATGTTCCTAAAAAAATTGGTTATAATTATGGAAATCAATATTGTTTAAAAATATCTTTTTTAGATGGGGATTTAGTTTGTGAGGAAGAATTGTTTGAGTCAATGAAGTTTGATTTAAAAATAATTGATGATAAAAAAATATTAATAGAAATGTTAGGAGAACAATTTATTGTTA
>CAYJEL010000074.1:0-4564 GCA_964369245.1 uncultured Muribaculaceae bacterium | reverse complement strand
TTGGTATCCATACAAACATCTGCATTATATTATTCATATCTAATACAGTTCCTGCAGTTGTATCTGTTCCATCTCTTACAGTTACTGCATTCGCCCATAATTTATTATCATAGTTATACCATTCATCACTATAAATATCTGCTACAGTAACAGTTCCGTCATTTGAAATAATAACTGGTATTAATCCTGTATTTACTATTGGAACATTACCGTTTAAAGTTAAATCTTTATATTGTGATTTTGGTGCACAATCCAAAGGATTTTCCATTTTTTCTACTTTTAGTGTGGATTCTCCTTCTACTGAACTATAACATTTTCCATCGATATATGTAGCAAACATTATTTTACCACTACTATCTATTTTTAATGTTCCATATTCTGGTTTTTTATTTGTTGTTTCTAATAAACTATATAGTTCTTCAGTTCCATCAAATTTATCGCTCAAACTATCATTTAATATACCACTAGCATACAAAGTTTGAGCTCCAGAATATAATATTTCAGCTTGTGACATATTGGCTGAATTTCTAGAATCTTCTATTACATTTAAAATTATTGGTGTAGCGATTAAAGCTACTATTGCTAAAATAATAATTACCGCTAATAATTCAATTAACGTGAAAGCTTTATTGTTCATATTTTCCCTCTCATAATTCTTTTTTATTTGGTTCTAAGTTTAGACTTGTTATAAATTCATTTATTAAGTCTGATGTGAATTGTTCCTTATTTAAATTAAGACATATATATGAAATTAAAAATTGTGGTGTGATTTCTTTTATAACTTGTTGTTTTAAATTAAGTGGTATATTTATATATTCATTGTTTAAGATGCTATTCAAACATTGTTCAATACTTTTAGAGCCATTTTGTTCATTTATTGTTCCAATTAAATTTATTAAAATCATTTCTTTTTGTTCAAATTCTTGTTGTGGTGTTTTTGTTATTTGTTTTTCAGGTAAGTTATTTACAAATTTAATTAATTCTTGTTTGTTGATTTCAGTTTTATGTGTTAAATCGCTGATTACATTTTTTATTTCATTTATGTTTTCTTTTAATTTTTGTCTATTTTCTTTTCCTGTAATACTTTCAGGGTTACCATTTATTAATTTAAATAAAGCACCAATTGTAAAATTTTTACCATATTTTGCTTTTGTTTCAGTTAATGATTTAAGGACTATATCTTTTATTTGGACAGGTTGAATTTCTTTATTTGAAGTAACTTGTTGTTCAACTTTTATTTCTGTTATAGTTTGTTTTTCTTGTGGTTTAACTTTACTTTGTAATTCATTTATAAATAGTTCTATTTTCTCTATATCAGCATAATTGCCTTGGTTGTTTTTATTTTGTAATTTAGTTTTTATTAAAAGTCGGAATTTATTTATTGGAATATTCGACATTTCTAGTAAACTACGATATTGTTTATTATTACTAAAGTATGAATAATCTCCTATTATTGCATTTTGTAAGGCTATAAGAACTTGATAAAAACCTTCTTCTAAATATGTATTTAAAATATTCATGTTTATAATTTCACTCTCAGTGTAATTTTTATCTAAAAGAGTTTGTAAATCTGGATTTATTGTTTCTTCTATATCCTTATCTTCTACTTGTTTAAATTCAATTTCACTATTGCTTATTGTACTATTAAATTCTCTAATTATTTCTTTAGTTGTATCTGTAAATATTTGTGATTTCACATATTCGTTAAAACCTTTTAATGAGGCATCTCGATTTGAATTATTTAAATAATTAGTTATGATGCGAGATAGTGATTCTGAGTAGTTATTTATTTGTGAAAGTCCAACTTTTTTATTTGCTTTCATTAACGGATTTGTAAAATTTAAAGTTGTTAATAGTTCATCGTTAATTTTTTGTGTTAATTCAGTAGCAATTTGTTCATTTTCTACTTCAATTACCATATTTGTGTAATTTAAATTAGGAAATGTTATTTCATAAACATTATCACCTAATAAATTTTGTATCACTTCTAAAGTTTTTTTAATATCTGTTGTATTTAGATATAAACACATTGTATCATCAATTGGTAATAAACCATTAGAAATAGGTTCTATTTTTTGATTTTCTATTGATGGTTCAATAGCATTTAATATTTTTTTATAATCTATATTATCTGTGCTGTTTTGGTAGCTTTGTAAAAATGAATCTACTCTATTTTTTATTTGTTCTTTAAGTTCGTTATTCATTAATATCCACCTCAAAATCTAATTCTTGTATTTTAACTTCTTTTTCTTTTAAGAAATCATCAACTTCTAGGTTTTCTATTTCTTGTAATTCAATTATATTAGTACTATTAAGAATTTGTTTTAATTCTTCTTCGCTTATTTCAATAGTATTTTCTAAATTAGTAGTCATAACAATCCCCCATACTATAAACATTATATCAATTTATGGTGTAAAAAACAATAAAAATGTGTTATAATTTTAGTGGTGATGGAAATGACTATAACTTTAAAAGTAAGTGAGAATACTAAAGAAAAAAATGATTGAATATTTTGAAGATAAAAAAAGGGATAAAACTCCTGATTACGCTGTATTCCAAGCTAATGAAGCTGATACGGTTATTACTTTATATACTTCTGGTAAGGTTGTTTTTCAAGGTAAATCTGCTGATATTGATGCTAATATGTGGAAAGAAATGGAACAACATTTAAATCCTTTAAAAAGTGTTGAGTTGAAAAATAGTGATGATAAAAAAAAGGAAGATAAAAAAGAGATAATTATTGACCCTAAAATATATAATGCTTCTTGTATCGGTTCTGATGAAGTTGGTAAGGGTGATTATTTTGGTCCTATCGTTGTTTGTGCTTCTTATGTTGACAAAAGTAAGATTAAGTTTTTAGAAGGTTTAGGTATTAAAGATTCTAAAAAAATGACTGATGAAAAGATATTAGAAGTTGTACCAAAATTTATTAAAGAGATTCCTTATGAATGTATAATTTTATCTAATAAGCAGTTTAATGAATATAATAGTGATATGAACATTAATAAAATTACTGCTGTATTACATAATAAGGTATTAATGAAGTTAAGAAGTAGTTATACTCCTGAATATGTAGTAGTTGATCAATTTGCTAAAAGTTTTGTTTATTATAATTATTTAAAAGAAGTTAGTCATTTAAAAGGGATTACATTTTTAACTAAAGCAGAGGATAAATGTTTAGCTGTTGCTTGTGCTTCTTTAATTAGTAGATATATATTTTTAAAAGAGTTTGATAAATTAGGTGAAAGTATTGATATGTTTTTACCTAAAGGAGCTTCTGATAAAGTGGATGAAGTTGGGGCTTTAATTGTATCAAAATATGGTATTGATAAGTTAAAAGATGTAGCTAAATTTAGTTTTAAAAATACAGAAAAAATAAAATCTAGGATTTCCTAGATTTTTTTGTTATCCGCCACTACAAGCTAGAACAAACCAGTAACCATCTGATCCTTCTTCATAAAATTGTTTGGCTAATTCTTCATTATTTGGTACATCACACAGCATAAAATAATTTTCTAATGTATCTGAAAATACAAAATTATCTAAGTTTAAATTTTGAAGTTGTGTTGACCCTAAAAACATATCTAACATTAGTACAACATTTGAAGTATCAAAACTTGATACATCTAGTGATTTAAGACTTGAATATTTAAACATAGCACTCATATCAGTTACATTACTAGTATCAAATCCACTTAAATCTAAGGTTTCAACTTTTGTTTCAGAAAACATATAACCCATATCAGTAACTTGCGATGTATCAAAAATATTAATTCCATTATCTTTAAAATTTATTGAAGTAACATCATACAAATTTTGAAACATTGCGTCTTTAGATTCAAAAGTTTCTGGATTCCAATAGTCTCCTAAGTCATTATGAGCTAGAATAATTCCGTTTGTTTGAATTCTAAATGTGTTGTTATCTAGAAATCCAATAATAGATTTGTCTTGGTTAAGTGATAAATCTATTGCTGAGTTAATATCAACATTTGAATCAATCGTTCCTTCAAATACTATAGAATTTATAGTTTTTCCATTAGATAAAGTTGTAAATATTTCATTAAAATCAGCGCCTCTTATCATTGGATTTTTTACTATTTCTGGAACTTTACAAGTTTCTGAATATTCAAAATAATATTGTTTTATCTCATCTTTCCATGTATATAAAATGCATCCTTCTAAAGTTTCTGATGTTAAAGGATTTGTTGGTAGTTCACTAATAATTCCAGCTGTTAGCAATTGATTAAATTGCAATTGTTTTGTAATTCCATTTTGTGTTCCTAAATCATTATTAATTGAGTACTTTAAAGCTTGATCTTTTAATAAATCAATTTGTGTTTCATAAGCATTTTGTCTTGAATTATTAATAACACCATTGGTCACTGGTATTATAATAGCTAATATTACTGCTAGTATTATTAATACTGCTAGCAATTCGATTAATGTAAAAGCATTGGTTGTTTTTTCAAAAAATTTTTTTTTCATTTTAACCTACTCTCTAATCTTACTATTTGTAATTTTCTAATGTATTTATTAACATTTTTTTAAGTGCACTTGATGAAA
>CAYJEL010000073.1:0-4568 GCA_964369245.1 uncultured Muribaculaceae bacterium | reverse complement strand
TTAATGAGTGAACCTGTTATTTTAGGTGATAATGGGGAAATATATGATATATATTTTACAACTGAAACTAATTTAACTGATATTGATGGTAATATTAATATTAGTAATGATAAATGGGTTAAAGCTTCTTCTATAAATGATTTTAGTGATGTTACTATGATTGCTGTATTTGGGATTGATAATTCTATTTTACGAGCTCATACTGAAGATATTATTGAATTACAGTTAAGTTATAATATAAAAGAAGGTTATACTAATACTGGTTATGATAGTGGGAAGGTTATTTCATTTAATTCATTTGGTTGGCAAAAATATTTAGAAGGTGGAGTTGAAAACACTGAAAATATTTATACGATTGTTAATGATATTAATGTCTTGCTTAGAAGTATTAAAACGTTTGAAGATGATATTTTAGTTACTTATAAAGATACTTTAGAAGATGAAGTTATATTTAATTTTCCAGCTTATTTTGAAAATAAAGATATTTATGTATTGGATGTTAAAGAATATAATATGAATTTAATTTCTAATAGTTCAATTGATAATAGTGTAACCAATGCTAATATAACTGATAATAATTTTTCTTTAAGTGTTAATATGAATGGATTTAATTATGATTTATCGCAATTTATTAGTGAACCAGTTTATTTAGGTAGTACTACTAAGGATTTAACTAGTAATATAACTTTTACAATTAGTGGTTATGAAAGTATGTTAGATGTTACAAGTAGTAAATATTTAGAGATTTATTTAGGTGATGATTTAGGTGTAAAATATAAGTTAACTTTAATTATTGATAGGGAAAGTATTTATAATCTTTTAGTTGATGATGCTATAGCGGTAGGAAGTTATTACAAAATAATTAATAGTAGTTCTAATATAATTGATATTACTAAGGGTAGTAGCTATACAACCCAGTTTAGTTTAAATTATGATATGTCTTTAGAAAAAGATATTAAATTAGTTTCTAATTTTGAATTAGGGACTGTAATTAAAATGATTGATATATCAAATTTATCTGTTGATTTAAATAATAATTATGATTTTATGCCTAATTATTACTATTATGAGGTTACTGATAGTAGATTAGAAATTTTATTAACTGATTTTTTGAGTAATAAAGATAATAGTAATTATGTTTTAAATAATGGTATTTCTAATTATATTTTTGTAATTGAAGATAATAATTTGGATGTTGGTAGTTATGATTTTACTTTAAGTAAAACTAATATAGATGATAGTGTTGTTAATAGTGATATTTTTACTATTAATGTATCTGATGATAGAGAAATTTTTATTAATGAAAGCAATTCTGATTATATTATTAAAAATGGTGAGATGGATGTATCCCTTAATTTATCAAGTGTTGTTGGAAATGGAATTGATACTAAATTTGATACTAATGTTTTGGGTTTAAAAGTGACTTTTGATGGAGAAATTCCTAATGATGCTTATTTAGAAATAGGTGATTTAGTTTATTTACTTGAAGATAGTGAGAATATATTACAGATTGATAATTATTTTTTGATTCCACTTGGAAATATTGAGAATATAAATAAGGTTGAATATACTCTTCATATTGCTGATGAAAAAATTACTTCTAATACAATTAAACATAGTATTGTTAAGTTAGATGAACCTAATGGTGAGGTATATGTTTCAATTAGTAGTAGTTTAGAAGATCATGATTTTCAAAATCCAGCTATGTTATTGGAGTTTGATGGTAGTCAATTAATAAGTATTAATGATTTATCAAATGTTAATTTAACTTTAAATTATATTGATTATGACTTTGAAACTAATTTTACAACTAGGTTATATATTATGGAAAAAACAAATGATATTTATTTAAGAAGTTCTGATATGATTGAAAATGTTTTAGTTGATGGGGTTTTATCAACGCCTCTTCAAGATGTAGTTGTTTTTAATCCAGTAGACACTAGTACAAGGGCTTCGATTAAGCTTAATTTAAATGATAGTAAATATGTACTTAATGGTACTTACCGTATTGTTATTGAAACAAATCATTTAGGTGAGGTTAAATATCAGGATATGATTAATTTTATTATTGTTGAATAAAATATTGATTTAGTTCAATATTTTTTTTGTATTTTTTTTTAAAAAAAGGGAATGTTAGTAGTGAAAGGAAATGATTTTAAATGCTTAAAAAAAATATAAAAGTTGATAATAAATTAATTGTTTTAATATTACTTATTTTAGTATCAGCCACTTTAGTAACAACAGTAGTAGCTAGATATATAATTACTTTAACAGGGAGTGATACTGCTAGGGTTGCTAGATTTGAATTTAATGTATCTGAGGGTAGTACTAGTTTAGGGACGACTGATACTAATTTAGTAAATATTTTTGATACTACTAATTTAGGAGATAATTTAAAAGATGATAATTTAATTGCTCCTGGGGCGAAGGGTGATTTTACGCTTGTTATTGATAATAATAGTGAGGTTGCTGTTGCTGTTACTTCTGATGTTGTTTTATTAAATACTGGGAATATTAATTTAAAGTTTTATTTAGGTTCGGTTGAGCCTAGTAGTGATAGTGAATACGTGAATTCTTCTTTAGATGTTGAGGCGGCTATTGAAAATGCTATTAATGGTAATTTTGCAATTGGAGCTACTGAAAAAACTGTTAAGGTTTATTGGAAATGGGTAGATAGTGATGTTTCTGATACTAATTTAGGATTAAGTGGTACTGATACAGTTAGTTTATCAATTTCAGTAACGGCAACACAAATAAATTAATGAGAAAAATTATTATTAGTTGTTTAATTGTTATATTAATAACTTTATCTTTTAATTTTTATTTAGATAAATCATTGAATGGTGTTAATTCGATAATTTTAAGTAGCAGTAATAAAAGTGATTTACCTGATTATATTAAAGATTTATTTGTTTTTAATACTAATATTGATGGTAATAAATGGTATCAAAATATTGAGGTTGATATTTTTTCAGATAGGGAATTAATTTATCCAGGTTCAACTGGTGAATATAAGTTTGTGGTAAAAAATGATATGAATGAATTGGTTAATTTTAATATTTCGCTTTTTGAAAATGACGAGTTAAAAATTCCTTTTTTATATCAAATAAAAATTGGTGATAATTTGGTTGATTTAAATGAATATACTTTTGTTCTTGGACCTTTAGAAGAAAAGGAATATACATTGGTGTGGGAATGGCCATTTGATGGTGATAGTGAAATTGATACTAGATTAGGTCAAAGTGATAATTTAACTCATAAAATTAATTTTGTGATTGAGGTTGAAAGTATATATGAAAAAGATAATTGAAGTATTAATATCAGTTTTGATTATAATTGTTATAATAGTTAATGTTATTTTCATTTTTAATAAATTAATTTTAAAACAAGATTTGCCTAAATTATTTGGTTATTCACAAGCTGTAGTTTTATCTGATAGTATGTATCCGATTTTTAAAAAAGGTGATTTGGTTATTTTTAAAGAAGGGGTATATAATGAGGATGATATAATTATTTTTAAAAAAAATAATATATTTATAACTCATCGTATTATTGAATGTGATGATGGTGAATTTATAACTAAGGGTGATAATAATCCTTCGGTTGATAGAGATTTAGTATCTGAAAATGAGATTGAAGGAAAATTTGTTTTAGTTATCCCTTATTTAGGAAGTATTATTAATTTTTTAACATCAATTTATGGTATTATTTTATTGTTTATTATATTAATTGTTTCTACTTATTTTAAAAATAAAAAGTTGGTATTATTATTTTTGTTAATTCCTTCTTCTTTTACTTTTGCTTTATTTGAAACGACTTTATTTGGTAGTGATTCAGCTATGGTTGCTAATGTATATATGGATTTAGTTTTAGATGAGATAAGCTTGAGTAATTTAGTTCCTGGGGAGGTTGAAAAGATTGCTTTTTCAGTAATTAATTATGATAATGACTTTGTAAGTGAGGTTAAACAGGAATATGAAATAGTTATTAAAAAGACTGAAAATATTTTAGTTGATGTAAGATTAAATGTAGTAGAGCCTTTAGATAATGGTAAGTATGTTGATGAGTTGGTGATTAATAATGCATCTTATACTTATGTTAATGGAGTTTTAGATACTTCTAAAGAAGCGCATCACTATATACTGGAATTAGAGGTTTTACAAAATACTAAAAATAAAACTTATTATGAAGAAATTGATATAGTTTTTTTAGAAGTTAATAGTGTTCAGAAAAATAGTTAGTAGCTATTTTTTTCTTAATACAATAATTAAGAGTTGTTGAATTTATGGGGATTATAATGTATAATTATTTATAAGATAGGAAGGGAAATATTATGAAGAAAAAATATAAGTTAAAATTTAAAAATATATTTATTTTTGCTACTATATTATTTGTAATAATATTTTTCTTGGTGTTTTTCTTTAATTTTAAAAATTGGTTTTTAAGTGAGACTGTTAAAGTGGTTGAGTTTAATTTAGGTGATACTGTTTTAGCCAGCCACTCTATAGATATTGTTGATGGTAATGTTTTACTTCCTTTTCCTAGTGAGATTGGTATTGAAGCTAAAG
>CAYJEL010000072.1:0-4661 GCA_964369245.1 uncultured Muribaculaceae bacterium | reverse complement strand
GTGATACTAGCACCAATCCAAAATTGAATTGGTGATATATATACTAATCTAAAAGATTGATTTTGTCAACCTTTTTTTTATTATTATTTAAAAAAAGTTAAATTTGTTATATAATAGTTATGGTGTTAGGAGGAATATGATGGAAAAAGAGTTTATAAAAGGTAATTATAGAAAAAGTATTTATACTTCTCCTAAGGGGTATGTTATAGGTTTATTTAAAATAAGGGATACTAATTGTGAGGATTTAAAAGATTTTATAAATAAGACAATTACTTTTACAGGTGTATTTCACGAACTTAATGAAGATGATATGTATTGTTTTTATGGTGAGTATAGTGATAATCCTAAATATGGGTTACAATTTAATGTTTCTTCGTATGAAAGAATTAAACCAAATGATAAAGAGGGGTTAATTAATTTTTTATCTTCTGATTTATTCAAAGGTATTGGTGAGGCATTAGCTAAATCGGTTGTTGATGTTTTGGGGGATGATTGTTTAAATATTATTATAAGTGATAAGGAACAATTATTGTTAGTTCCAAGGATGACTAATAAAAAAATGGATTTAATTTATGATACTTTAATTAAGTATGAAGAGAGTCATCAAATAATTGTATTTTTAAATGATTTATCTTTTTCGATGAAGGATTCGATGGATATATATAATTTTTATAAATCTGAAACTATGAATGTTTTTAAACATAATCCTTATTTATTTGTTGATGATTTAAATATCAATTTTTTAAAGGTTGATAGCATTGCTTTAAATAATGGTTTTTTAGATGATGATATTAAAAGAATTAAGTGTTGTTTAATATATGCTTTTAAGAAAAGAATTTTTGAACAAAGTGATGTTTATTTGTATAAAGATGAAATTATTTCGATTACTGAAAAAATATTGGGTTTTCAAATTTATGGATGTGATGATTTACTTGATGAGTTATGTAGTGAGGGTAAAATTGTTATTGAAGAGGACCGTTATTATTTAAAAGAAAATTTTGAAGATGAAGTTTATGTTGCTGATACTTTAGTTAAGTTATTAAGTAAAAAAAATAGTAGTGAGGATTTAAGTAGTTATATAACGGAACTTGAAAATAAAAATGGTATTAATTATAACGATACGCAAAAAGAAGCTATTTTAAAAGCTTTAAATAATAATGTTACTATTATAACTGGTGGACCTGGTACTGGTAAAACTACTATTATTAAAGCTATATGTGAGATATATACTATAATTAATGGTTTAAATTATGAGGAGCAAGTTGAAAAGATTGCTTTATTAGCTCCTACAGGTAGGGCTAGTAAACGAATGAGTGAGTCAACTGGTTTACCAGCATCAACTATTCATAGGTTTTTAAAGTGGAATAAAGAAACTGGTAAGTTTTTAATTAATGAGTTTGATCCTATGTTTCACAATTTGGTAATTGTTGATGAGGTATCTATGATTGATCTTGATTTAATTACTAATTTACTTAAGGGTTTAACTTATAATATTAAGTTAGTATTAGTAGGTGATTTTAATCAGTTACCTTCTGTTGGTAGTGGTCAAATTTTAAAAGATTTAATTGAATCTTCTGTGATTGATGTTGTGTGTTTAAATCATTTATATCGTCAAGATGAAAATTCATATATTAACACTTTAGCTTATGAAATTAAAGATAATTGTTTAAGTAATAATTATTTAGAAACTAAAAGTGATTATACGTTTTTAAAATGTAGTGATGAGGCTATTGGTCTTAATTTAAAAAATTTGTGTTTACAATTAATTGATAAGGGTTATGATTATAAAAGGGTACAGTTAATGGCTCCTATGTATGCTGGTATAAATGGTATTGATAAGTTAAATGTTTTATTACAAGATGTTTTTAATCCTTTTAATAAGTCTCGTAATGAGATTAAATATGGTGATGTTATATTTAGAGAAAATGATAAGGTATTACAATTAGTTAATATTCCTGATGAGAATATTTCTAATGGTGATATTGGTGTTATTAAACATATTGTTAAAGGTGATAAGGTATCTATAGTTATTGATTTTGATGGTAATTTAGTAACTTATGAATATAAGGATTTAAGTAAAATTAAACATGGATTTATTATTTCAATTCATAAATCACAAGGTAGTGAATTTGAACTTGTTGTTTTACCTATTTCTAATTCTTATAAAAGAATGTTATATCACAAGTTATTATATACAGCTGTTACTAGGGCTAAAAGAAGGTTAATTATTATAGGAATGCCTAATGCTTTTTTATATGCTGTTAATAGTAATTTAGATATTCCACGTAAAACTACATTAAAAGATAAAATTATGCATAATATTTTAAAAGTGTAACATAATAAGGTTGTATACATGATTTATATGTATACCTTCATTTTCCTAGTAAAGAGGTGATTTATTATGAATAAGTTTACAGGAATGTGTCTAATTGGCGCAGGAGTTGGAATGACTCTAATATATCAAAAATATCATTGTGCGATAATGGATAAAATGGAAAACGTTTTAGACAAAACAATGAATAAACTTGAATATGAACTAGATGAAATGATGTAGTTTGAAATATGAGGGATTATACCTCATATTTTTTTGTTTAAATATATTAATTTTTTTGTGGAGATTTTTGATTTAATTTGTTATAATTATATATAAGATAGGAGTGTATTTATATGAATTTTTTTAATAAAGGTTTTACTTTAATTGAATTGTTGGCTGTAATTATTATTTTAGCGATTGTTGCTTTAATTGCTACACCAATAATTTTAAATGTAATTGAGGATTCTAGGGATTCAGCTAACATGTCACAAGCTGAAATATTATATTCTGGGGCTCAGACTTTATACGCTAGTTTGTTACTTAGTGATGATGCAGAATTGTTGAATAAAATTTCAATTGGCGAAAATGTATATTCTTTTTTAGAAACAACGAATGAGAAACCTGAAGTTGGAAATTTATATTTTAATGGCAGTGAAATATATTTTTATGTATATATTGATGATGTTTGTTATGGTAAAGACTTTTTTGAAAAAACTATTACAAAAAAAGATTTAAGTATTGATGAATGTAATAAAATTCCAGAAATTGATATCACAATTTTAGGTAAGCTTGATGATGTAATTTTAAAAGATGCTTATGTTAGCTTGGAATTAGATGAAACTGGTTGTAAATATGATGTTGCTGGTAAAAATTATTCTTATGGAAATGGTTGTTATTATGCAGGGCAAGTAGACAATTATTTATGGTACAATGGCTTTATGTGGAATATTATGGGTGTTAATAGTGATGGTTCGATTAAGTTGATTACATCTGGAAATCTTGCTGCAATCCCTTTTGGAGGAAGTGAGTATTATTCTAGTAGTTATGCTAAAGATTGGCTTAATAATTATTTTATGGCTAATTTCAATACCAGTACTGATGAGCTTATTTCATTTACTGATTCCTCTAAGGTTAGACTTTTGGATATAAATGAATATAATGCGGCTGGAGGTGCTAGTAGCTACTTGAATATTAATCAATATTTTTGGGTTGTAAATGGTGATAATATGTATAGTGTAAATGATGTTGGTGCTCCATTTTATAGTAGTACAGGTTATACTAATGGAATGAGACCGGTTATAAATTTAAACTCTGATGCTGATATTTTATATGGGACTGGAACGTTAAAAGATTATTATGTTGTTAAAAGTAATATAAATTATGGTTCTCTTTTAGAAAATAAAAATGTTGGGGATTATGTTGATTTTGATGGACATATATATAGAATTATGGAACATATTCCTTCAGTTGGAACTAAATTAGTATATGATGGTGCCTTGGGAAAAACAACATTTAATTCTTCAGGAGTATATAGTACTAGTACATTATTTAATAAAATTAATAGTGAAGAATATTTAGATGAATTAATACCTACGATGGGTGATAAAGTTGTTGATTATTTATGGAAGCAAAGTTCTTTTTTACAAAGGGATATTTATACTAAATCTATTAATAATACCAATGTTATTTCACAAATTACTGCTAAAGTTGGTGTTCCTAAGATTGGGGAAATATTATCTGGAAATAGTCACACTATGTTAACGAATAATTTGCAAGGCAGAGAGAATTCCTTTAATTTTTGGTTGTTGAACTACAATTCTAGTAATTATCCTTGGTATATGTGTTTAAATGGTACAGCATATAAGTTAATTGATACATATGAAACTAGTGTAAGACCAGTTATTGTGGTAGATGATAGTGTTATTATAAAAAGTGGTAAAGGTGATCCTAATTCTCCATACATATTAGGATAATATCTTTTGGATATAGGATAGGAGTGTATTTATATGAAATTTTTTAATGAAGGTTTTACTTTAATTGAATTATTGGCTGTAATTATTATTTTAGCGATTGTTGCTTTAATTGCTACACCAATAATTTTAAATGTAATTGAGGATTCTAGGGATTCAGCTAACATGTCACAAGCTGAGATATTATATTCAGGAGCTCAAACATTATATGCATCAGGAATATTAAATGATAGTTTGAGTGATAAATTTGATGGAACAGAAGAACTATATAGTTTATTAGAAACAACAAATAAAAAACCAGAATATGGGACATTAAAAATTGATAGTAGTGGTAAAATAATGTTTGCTACTTACATAGATGGAAAATGTTATAGTTC
>CAYJEL010000071.1:0-4787 GCA_964369245.1 uncultured Muribaculaceae bacterium | reverse complement strand
TGTTATCAAATTAGTAAGAGAAATTACTGGTTTAGGATTAAAAGAAGCTAAAGACGTTGCTGACAACGGTGGAGCTATCAAAGAAAACGTTTCTACAGATGAAGCTAATGAAATCAAAGCTAAATTTGAAGAAGCTGGTGCAACAATCGAAGTTAAATAATTATAACTTTAAATTAAATATGAGTGTATACTCATATTTTTTTTGACTTGTAAAAAATAAAAAAATTTGATAAAATTATTAAAGAATAGGAGAATTACGTATGAAAAAAGCCTTTACTTTAATTGAATTATTAGCTGTTATAATTTTACTTGCAATTATAACTTTAATAGCAACCCCTATAATTTTAAATGTTATAGAAGATTCTAGAGAATCAGCTAATTTATCGCAAGCATATTTATTATTAAACGGAGCAGAAACATATTATGCCCAAACAATATTAGGAGAAGAAGAAATAACTTTTGATGGTACCACAAATTTATATCACCAAATAGAAACAACAAATGAAAAACCTCCTCTAGGTAATATTAAAATAAACGACAAAGGAGAAATTTTCTTTACCTTATATTTAGATAACAGATGTTATTCTAAAAACTTTGAAGATAAAGATTTAACAGTTCAAGAAAATGTGGAGTCAGAACAAGACTGTGTTCCAGTTTCAATTGTAGCCCAAACAAACTCTAAACCAATAGATGGTTGGTATGGAGAAGATATTGAAGTTACAATCACAACTAATGGTGATTCATTTGAATATTGCATTAATGGATGTTCAGAGTACACTAAAGTAGAAGATAAAACAACCACAATCACTTTAACACAAGAAACAAATGAACTATGTTTTGTAGCTCATAAAAATGGAATTATTGAAGATACAAGACAATGTATAACATATAAAATAGATAAAACAGAACCGGGGATATTAGCTAAAACAAATAACTATTCATTTATTGAAGGAACTTCATTTAATTCTAAAGAAATGTTTGAAATAGTATATGGAAGAACTGGTGGAGAAGTAACTTGTAGCCCTAATAATATTTCTACATTACCTCCAGGTAATCATACGATAGTTTGTACAGCTAAAAACAATGCTGGTATGTCAGAATCAGCAATGAAAGACATTGAAATAAAGTATAACAGTGATTTAATTGTAAATGATAATGAAAATACTGAAATATTTAATTATACAGGTTCAGTCCAAACATTTACAGCCCCACAAGCAGGATTTTATAAAATGGAAACATGGGGTGCACAAGGTGGTTCAACAGGAGAATATCTAGGAAGTGATGGTGCTTATACAGCCGGAAATATTTACCTAGAAGCAGGTCAAACAGTATATATTCAAGTAGGTTCACAAGGTAAAACAGCTACTACCAATTCTGATCCAGCTTCAGCCGGATATAACGGTGGTGGAGTAGGGAATACTTACCCAGGACAAGTAAATGGTGCTGGTGCTGGAGGAGCTACTGATATTAGATTAGTAGCAGGAAACTGGAATGATGCTACAAGTTTAAATTCAAGAATAATGGTTTCTGCTGGAGGTGTTGGGGTAGCTAACTGGGTAAACCCAATAAGTAATCCAGCGCCTGGTGGTGGATTAACAGGTTATAACGGAAAAGAAGTTCAATATGGAAGTAATGCTTATACAAACGCTTATGGAGCTACTCAAACAAGCGGAGGTGCAGCTGGTTCTGGAGCAAGAACAGGTTATACCGGAACTTTTGGTATAGGTGGTAACCCGCAAGCTGGAAATCCCGGACATGGTTCAGGTGGCTCTGGAGGATACTATGGTGGCGGAGGAGGATCTTATAACAATTCAGTTGTAGGTTCAGGTTCATCAGGTTCCTCTTATATATCAGGTCACACAGGAGCCGTAGCTATTACATCACAAACAAGCAGAACTCCAAAAACAGGTTGTACAACAGGAACTTCAAATCAAGAATGTTCTATACATTACTCTGGATACCAATTTCAGAACACAATTATGATTGATGGTTATGGATATATTTGGGCAAATTACAAATTAAGTCAAGGTTCAATGCCAAATCCTAATGGTGGAGTTTACGAAGAAGGAACAGGTCATAAAGGTGATGGTGTTGCTAAAATAACATATTTAGGAGAAACAGATACAACACCTATAACAGTAGGAACACAAACTAATTTTATATACAACGGTTCTTATCACACATATACAGTAGAACAAACAGGATATTATAAACTAGAAGCTTGGGGAGCAGAAGGTGGATTAAGTAATCTAGATGGTGGTAGTAGATCAACAGGACATGCCGTTGGTAGTGTAAATTGTATGCCAGTAGGTCATTGTTATGGTGGTCAAGGTTCATATACAACAGGAAGTGTTTATTTAAATGCTGGTGATTTATTATATGTATATGTCGGAGGTAAAGGTCAAAACGCAATTACACGAACAATAAGTAAAGGTGGTTACAACGGTGGTGGAAATGGTGAAAGCGATCGCTCTGATAACGAAGCCGATGGAGCCGGAGGAGGAGCCACAGACTTTAGATTAGTTTCAGGGACATGGAATAATGCGGAAAGTTTAAACTCAAGAATAATGGTTGCTGCTGGAGGAGCTGGAGCTTCACATTATACCAAAGGTAGTGCTGGTGGAGGTTTAACAAGCGTTAAATATGGATATTCAAATCCAGCAACACAAACTTCAGGTAATTCTTTTGGTATAGGAGCTTCAGGTGTATGGAAATATAGTAATAAATCAGTATCCGGAGCTGGTGGTGGATATTATGGAGGAATTGCTACCAATGGACCAAGTAATATATACGACAATCCAGCAAGTTCAGGTTCATCATTTATATCAGGCCATACAGGAGCAATCGCTATAACATCAGCAACTGATAGAACCCCAAAAGAAAATTGTGAAAATGGAACAACAGATATTAACTGTTCAATTCATTATTCAGGATTACAACTAGTTAATACATACATGATAGATGGTAATGGTTTTAAATGGACTGATGTAAAAGAAGATAAAGTATTAATGCCAAGTCCTTTAGGAGGATTTTATACAACAGGATATACCCATAAAGGTAATGGAGCAGCCAAAATAACATATTTAGGAAATTAACAAAAAAGTATTTACACAATATATATAATTATGTTATAATGAATTTTAGTAGTCATTTAAACTTTATTGGAGTTGATTCCATGAATTATATTAACAATTTAAATCAAAAATAATAATATTAAACCAATACTTTTTAGTATGGGTTTTTTGACTTTAAAAAAAGGAGGAATATGAGTTTTTATTTTACAAACGACGATAGCTTAAAAAGCAATCAAAAAAAAATAGATGCAATCATTAATGAAACCTCCTTTTCTTTTTGGTCAGATAACGGAGTATTCTCAAAAAATGGTCTAGATTTTGGTACAAGAACACTACTAGAAAATTTAGAAAAAATAACAGGTGACGTCTTAGATTTAGGATGTGGCTGGGGACCAATAGGTATTTACATAGCCAAAAAATATGATTTAAAAGTTGATATGATTGATGTTAATTTAAGAAGTATTGAATTAGCTAAAAAAAATGGAAATTTAAATAAAGTTAAAATTAATGTTTTTGAAAGTGATGGATTTCAAAATATTAAAAAGAAATATGATTATATAGTGACAAATCCACCAATAAGAGTAGGTAAAAAAATATTATACGATTTACTCTTTACAGCACAGCAATACTTAAAAGAAAATGGACAACTTTGGTTAGTAATAAATAAAGACCAAGGAGCAAAAAGTTTAATATCAGATTTACAAAAAGCATATACTGTAGAAGTTGTGTGCAAAAATAAAGGATTTTTCATTATAAAAGCCAAAAACTAATTGACTTATTAATAGTTGTTTGGTAAAATTATAAATTAGCGGCGTCCAATTTTGGGGCGTAAAATATTAATATTATGGGGTGAATGAATGGCATATACAATTAAAAGAATTGGTAAAGGTAGAGAACGTAGAAACTACGCTAAAACAGAAAATGCAATTGAGTTAGGGAATTTATTAGAAATTCAAAAAAAATCATATGATTGGTTCATAACAGAAGGTATTAAAGAAGTATTCAACGATGTTTTTCCTGTGGAAAGTTTTACAGGTAATTTTACTTTAGAATTTGGAAATTACTTTTTTGAAACACCTAAATATTCTATTAAAGGATGTAAAGAAAGATATGCTACTTATGCATCTCCTTTAAAAGTTGAAGCACGTCTTTTTAATGGAGAAACAGGAGAAGTTAAAGAACAAGAAATTTTCTTAGGTGATATGCCTATCATGACAGAAAATGGAACATTTGTAATTAATGGAGCAGAACGTGTAATCGTTTCACAATTAGTTCGTTCACCATCTTGTTATTACACAAAAGAAATAGATAATAAAACAGGTAGAGTTTCAATCTCATCACAAATCATACCTAATAAAGGTACTTGGTTAGAATACGAAATTGATTCAAGAGATATTATCTATGTTAGAATTGATAGAACAAGAAAAGTTCCTATCACAACACTTTTAAGAGCAATAGGTTTAAATAGTGATTCAGATATCTTAGATTTATTTGGAGAAAACGAATATATTATTAAAGCAATGGAAAAAGATGCTAATAAAAATACAGATGAAGCATTAATTGATATTCATTCTAAATTAAGACCAGGAGAACCTAGTACATTAGATTCAGCTAAAAATCAATTAATCTCAAGATTCTTCGATTCATTCAGATATGACTTAGCTAAAGTAGGTAGATATAAATTTAATAAAAAATTAAATGTTATCGATCGTT
>CAYJEL010000070.1:0-5015 GCA_964369245.1 uncultured Muribaculaceae bacterium | reverse complement strand
ATAATATCACTCCAAAAAAAAAACAAATTATTCAAATCTGATTCTTCTTAAATCTAACATTAAATAAACAATAAAACAAATTATTGCAAATATTGCTATTGCTGACAAAATATCTAAAAAAATATCTAAAAAATTATTTTTTTCTTTTTCCTCTACTTCATTCTTATCTTCTACCTCAGTTTTAATTTCTTCATTAACAACAACATCTTCTTCTACTTCACCAACATCTTCTAAAACTTCATCAGTAACTTCTTCTTCTAATATTAAATCATCTTTATCAAATATTAAGTCGTCCTCACTTATACTAGAATCACTAAATCTTGTAAATAAAGTTAAAGTAGAACTTCCTATCCAATTACCATTACTATCAGTAAAATTATCTATATTAGGTTGTAAATTACCCTCACTATCGATAAACAACACTCCATTAGAATCACTAAAACCATTAAAATAAAAACCATCTTTATAAGGAATATCAAAAGTAGCTGTATTATAACCTTCAACAACTTTAATATAAGTATGCGTATTATTCAATATCAAAACATTACTAGAATAATATGTAGTAGCACTATCAATAATTAAAACTTCTTCAGAAGAAATAAATACAACAATAAAAAATAAAACTAGTCCAAAAACATACTTCATATATTCCTCCTTATTAAATCACGAAAGAATATTATACCAAAAAAACTAAATTAAATCTATTAAAAAAAAGAATTATTTTTAAAAAATTGGTAATAATAACAACAGAAGGAGGGATAAACATGGCATCAAGAAAAAGTGTGGAAGCTTCAAAAAGAAACATTAAAAAAGCTATCAAAGCACATAAAGAAAATTCTAAACACAATGGTAAAGACTTAGACGGCGACAATAAATAATATAATTAAAACAGACGATTTAAATGTCTGTTTTTTTCTTGATATAATCAGTAACTACATCATAACCTAATTTATTTAAATGTAAACCATCAAAAGTATAGTTACTATTTAAATTACCATTTTCATCTACTAATATTTTATTTACATCCAAATAAATAAAACCAAAAGAAGAAACTAATTTTTTCAACTCACAATTAACACTATTAATTTTTACATTATTTCTAAAACCCATCATTAAATTAAACTTATTTCTATTAACAGGATACAAAGACTCAATATAAATATTACTATTTGGATACTTGTTTTTTAAAATAGTAAATATTTTATTATAATTACTAATTATTTTATTTTTAATAAAAATATTATTTAAATCATTAGTTCCAATTAATAAAAATATATTAGAAACATCTTGAGGTAAATACTTAATAAAAGAAAGTATATCAACTGTAGTTGCTCCCCATATACCTCTATTACTAATTTTATTCTTAAAATAACTACTAAAATCACAACACTCAATTAAAGAATCCCCAATAAATATAGTTTTAACACTACTAGTTTTTCTATAACAAAATGCTTTAAATTTAATTCTTAAAAAATAAAGTATAATAAAAAATATTAAAAATAATAATATATACATAAATCCTCCTTCAATAAAAAATTACTAGATAAACTAGTAATTAAATTAAGCTGCTGCTTTATCTTCATTATTATAAGATTCATTTTTAGCGTTTTTGTTAGCTTTTCTAGCATCTCTACACGCTTTACATCTTACAGGTTCAGAAAATTTATTTTTTTCATAGAAACTTTGTTCACCAGCTGTGAAATCGAATTCTTTTTCACATTCTTTACAAACGATTACTTTATCTTCAAAATTCATATTTTTACCTCCTTATTAGATTTATTTAAATATATCTTATTAGAATCAATGAGATAAAAAATTAAATATGTATATATCATAACACATTTATTTATAATTTACAATTTATTATTGAGAACTTGACAGTAAATTTTTAATATCTCCTTCACTTAACTTAGAAATTATAACCTCATCCTTATTTTCATTATCAATTAATTGATCATTTAATATTTTTTTCTTTTCTTGTAATTCAACTATTTTCTCTTCAATAGTCCCACGACAAATTAATTTAACAACTTCAACATTATTAATTTGTCCTATTCTATGAGCCCTATCAGTAGCTTGATTTTCAACTTGTGGATTCCACCATAAGTCTAAATGAATAACAACATCAGCAGAAGTTAAATTAAGACCCGTTCCACCTGCTTTTAAAGTGATTAAAAATACATTGGTATTATCTTTATTAAAATTATCAACTAACATACTCCTATTTTTACTACTAACACTTCCATCAATTGAATAATAACTTATACCATTTTCCTTTAACTTATATTTTAAATTATCAATTGCAGTTTTAAAAGAAGAAAATAATAAAACCTTATGACCATTTTCAATATAGCTATTAAGTAATTTAACAACTTCCTCTGTTTTAATAGAACTACCCTTATAATCAAAAACTAAACTAGGATCGACACATATTTGTCTTAATTTAGTAAGTAACTGTAATATTTTAAAACGAGCTTTCAAAAATCCTTCACTAGCCATTAATTCATCAAACTCTTGTTTCGTTTTACGAACCTGCATAGCATATATTTTTTTTTGCTCATCTCCTAAGTCTAAATATATATTATTCTCAATCTTAGCAGGTAAATCTTTTAATACATCACATTTTTTCCTTCTTAAAATAAATGGATTAATCAAACTAGCTAAAGTCTTTAATTTTTCATGAGCTTTCTCATCCATATCTTTTATATTAAATTTACTTTGAAAATTATTTAAACTATTTAAAAAACCTGGCATTATAAAATCAAAAATACTCCATACCTCTAAGACAGAATTTTCAACTGGAGTTCCAGTTAAAGCAATTTTACAATTACTACTTAACCCTTTTAATGCTTTACTAATACCTGCTTTAGGATTTTTAATATTTTGCGCTTCATCAATAATAATGAGTTCAAAATTTTTATCTTTATATTCATCAAAATCAATACGCAAACGACCATATGAAGTTATATAAATGTTATAATCATCATTCAAATCTTTAATTCTTTTTTCTTTATTATCAGCTATAACTTTAAACTTAAGCTCATTACCAAATTTTAAAAATTCATTTTCCCAATTATATATTAAAGAAGTTGGAGAAATAATTAAAATTTTACACTCCTTATTTTTTAAAACTTCCTTTATAAACATAATAGTTTGAATAGTCTTACCTAATCCCATTTCATCAGCTAAAATACCACCAAAACCAGATTTATAAATATTATATAACCAATTAACCCCAGTAACCTGATAATCCCTTAAAATAGATAAATCATTTTTATTAAAATTAACAACACCATTTTTATTATTATTAAATTTACTTATAAACTTATCAAATAAATTATCTGTCTTAACACTGTCATAATTAATACTATCTAAATACAAAGCCCTATACTTAGGAATAAACCCCTCACTGTCATATACATCCAAATTTTCCATAACATCCATAAGTTCAATTAAATCATTAGAACTAGTATTTAAAATATTACCATTTTTTAATTTAAAATACTTTTCCTTATTTTTTATACCATCAAATAACTTACCTAATTCACTTTCATCAATCTCACCTAATTCAAATTGATAAGACAAAATATTATCCTTACCAATTGAAAAATTTGACCCAACACTACTTGTTGTAATTTTACAAGAATTCAAATTTTCAGTTGTAAAAACTTCAAACTCATCTTTTAATAAATATATATACTCCTCTAAAAATAACACCATATCATTTAATTTAGAAATATATATTTTATCACCAACAATAAAACCATACTCTTTTAATTTAGAAACAATACTTTCTTCAAATATATCATTTTTTAAATCATGCTTATCAAAATAATTATAATCAACATTTTTATAATTAAAAACCAACTTACAAACAATATCTTTTTTCAAATCAAAATACATTTTAACCTTAGGTTTTACAATTTCAAACTTATCCTTTAATTCATCTTCAATTATAAACTTTTCTTTAAAATCATTAGAAATAACTTTCGAAAGTTGTAAAGCTTCTTTTTCTTTTAATACAATATTATTTAAATCATAATTTATTAACTCACTATATATACGACGAATCTTTTCATCTAAAATATATAAACCATCTTTATAAACATATCTATTTTCACTGTCTAAAAAATCAATATCTAAAATATTAAAATCAAATGAATAATCTTCTCCATCTTTATTTAAATTAAGTTCATTACAAACACCTTTTTTATAACCAATACACTTTCCATAACCATCAATTGTATAAGGTTTATCACCTATTAAACTAAGTAAATACTCAAACTCAATATAACTTAAAAATATTAAATTGTTATATCGACTATTAAAACTTTCAGTATTAGAAATAAAATCCAATATTTTAACATCTGTTTCATTAAACTTGTGAATCTCACTATCAAAGGTAAAATTATTTCCAAAATAAACAGATTGATAATTATATTTTAAAGCATCCATAAGTAAATTAATTTTACTATTTACCATATATAATTTATCAATACCAACCTTTAATTTTAATCTAATCTTATCATCATAATTATCAAAACAAAATATTAATTCTAATCTAACTTCTTCTTTTTTATCAACATTAAAAATAGTACTAATTACATTATTAACTTTCTCAACATCACTTATCTCACTAAAATCATCAAAACTTACAATATAAGCAAAAATAATATGTCGACACATACGATTACTACGATATTCACTACACGTACAAGAAGATGAAAAATTATCATTACGATAAAAATATAAATTACAAGTATAATCTTCTCTATCAAAAACTTTATAGGTTTCTTGAATATAATAACTTTCTTGTTCTTTTCTAACTAAATAAATATTTTGTTTACTAAATTTTAAAGCTTCATCCAAAATTTTTCTATCACAAAAATTTAAAATATTCTTTTTAAAATCATTACTGATGTTTAACATTAAAATCACCTGAGAGTATTATATCATAAAAAAAAATAACAAAATAGTTATATGAAACATTTTAATTATTTTACCCAATCCAAAAT
>CAYJEL010000069.1:4118-5189 GCA_964369245.1 uncultured Muribaculaceae bacterium | reverse complement strand
AACCTTATTATATAGCTGAAAAAGGTATCAAAACTTCTGGAGTGTATTTAAGATACGGGAATACAAGTGCTCCTGCTAGTGAAGAAGCCATAAAAAAATTATTAATCGAAAACCAAAGTGATTCATTTGAAACATTGATATCAAAAAATCAAAATCTGAATTTTAAATCCTTAACAGAAAATTTTAACACTAAAAACATTGTATTAAATGAAAGTAAGTATAAAGCTCTCAATATAACAACACTCAATAACAAATTTACTAATTTAGGTTTGCTTTTATCCGATGAATGCCCCTATACAATTAAATGTGCTATATATAATGGAACAAATAAACTAGAATTCAAAGATCGCAAAGAATTTAAAGGTTCTATTTTGAAACAAGTTCAAGATGTCTTTGAATATTTAGATTTATACAATAAAGTAAAAGGAACTATCATAGGTTTAGAAAGAATAGATACCAAAGATTACCCTGATTATGCACTAAGGGAATCGCTACTTAATGCTATTATACATAGAGATTATAATTTTACAGGAAGTATTTTATTATCATTATATGAAGACCATTTTGAAATTACTTCCTTAGGTGGTTTAGTTAAAGGTTTAAACATTGACGATTTATACACTGGAATTTCTGAAAGTAGAAATCCTAATCTTGCTAATATTTTTTATAGACTTAATTATATTGAAAGTTTTGGAACAGGGATAGGAAGAATTATGGAATCGTATTCAAATTTTGAAAAGAAACCGTTATTATTAAATACAGACAATGCTTTTAAAATAACTTTATTTAACATAAATTATACAGAAAATAAAACCAAGTTCTTACCTTCAAACTTGTCACAAGAAGATATTATTATAGAATATTTAAAAAGAAATAACACAATTAAAAGAATTATAGTAGAAAGTTTATTAAATATATCCTCTGCCAGAGCTAAAATAATTTTAAGCAATATGATAAAAAAAGATTTAATTATAGCTACTAACACTGGTAAAAATACTGTTTATGAGATAAAATAATTATAGATTGATTTATATCAATCGCCTAAAGCAAGAGTTGTGGATACCTACGTCA
>CAYJEL010000069.1:0-4108 GCA_964369245.1 uncultured Muribaculaceae bacterium | reverse complement strand
ATAACATAGAACTTACGAACCATTTATGGTAATCGTAAGTTTTTATTTTATAAAAAGTATGAAATTGCTTTGTCAAAAATTTAAAACTGAAGTATATTTAGTTATAAACTTAACTTATATGAGAAAGTTATACGGCAATGTATTTTTTAATAAGAAATGAATTGAATATGAAAGAAAATAATATGATAAATAATAAATTTACATATCAAGAAAAAGGAGAATTGAAAATTTTTGATTGTATATGTGCGTATTGCATATATAATAATCCTAATAATAAAAAAGTATGCTCACAGTATAAAGAAGGAAAACCAAAAGAATTACTTAACAGCGATATGCTTTGCCCAAAAAAAAGAATCAATAATTGATCCTTCTTATTAATTATTAATTTTAAAATATTTTAAAATTTTAATATTAAAAACGATATAAGACTACCCAAAAGAGTAAAAGCAAATAATCAAATAAAATAGGCATCGTTAATGAATAATTACAAAAATACAGCTGAAGAAATCGTATTAAAAGAATTAATATAATAAAAAAAAGTGTATGGACACCCATGCGCTTTTAGTAATTTTATCTACAGCCAGCACTGAAACCTTACTCCTGTAATTTCTCTTATATGAGGTTATACCCCAATCACCATTTTATAGAAAGGCATAATTTATACTTCAAATTAATAGAATTCAAACGGATTATTAGAAGGATTGGTATTACAAATTGTAAGATGTATTATACGAATAGTCATAAATATATTTTTGTTTTAATATATGATAAATTTGTTGTTAAATTTACATCTTCTGCATGAAACACATTTTTGGCATTTTTTATTTTACCTTATTTGTTAAATTCATTCATTTACGGACTTTTTTGTATATTGAAAAATCATATTTTTCCCCTTAAACCATCTGTTGTTGGATCTATTGGCAATCATATATATTATTATATAATTCTCTAAATACTTTTAATGTCGCTATTATTAGTCTGTTCATCATTTACACAATTTAACCTTATGCCCAGTTTTATTAAGAAAATAGACATAGAAAAAACCTATTCAAATTTAAATAGGTTATTTTCATTTTTTATCTACCTTTTCCTCCGAACGATTCTGCCGATTGTTGTTTATAATCTGTAGCTTGATTTCTTAATTGTAATAATGTTTCTTGCATTTTTTGCGGGTCAGCATTTATAATTCCTGGATTACGCTTAGTTGTGCTATATAATATTTGATTTATATCACCATTATATTTTTCTTGACCCTCCCATAATAAGACTTCTTCAATATATTGTTTAGCAGAAATTTCAGATCCATTACTTAACATTACGCGTCCATTTACTGGGATATGTGGTGCATAAACTTCTTGAATATATTGTCGCGCAGAGATTTCAGCTCCATTCGGTAATTTCATTATTATTTCTAATAATGCCGGATTAATATATTCCGTTATTTCTACAGGATTAATTTGATGTAACTCATCATTGTTTTGAATAGAAATAACACCCATATTGTTTCTTGTTCTTTCGGCCATATATCTTGGAAAATCACCATTATATTTTTCTTGACATTCAAACATTACATTTTCTTCAATAAATTGTTTAGCTGGTAATGGTTCGACATTGTCTAATATAACAATACCATTTTTAGGAAGTTGTGGATAAACTATTTCTTGAATATATTGTCGTGCAGAGATTTCAGCTCCATTTGGCAATTTCATCTTTCTTTCCATAAGTGCTGGATTAATTGTATCTAGCAAAGTTTGAACGTCCAAATTAGCTAAATCTATATTAGTTTCTTTTTTAATCGTTTCAACTTGTTGTGGTTGTTGTTCTGATTTAGTAGGTTGTACTACTTTTGGTTCTTGTATTGTTGACTTGATTTGTTGTTTAGCTTGCATTTGCGTTTCAACAAGTCTCATTCTTTCCCTTGCTTTTATATCAAAACAGAACTTATCAGTATCTATTCCATATTGTCGTGCATTTGCTATAATTGTTGAATGTACATCTTTTGCAAAGTTTGGATCATTTTTTGAAATATTAACAGATAAACAACTTATGATTTCTTCTAAATCAGAGCCGCTAAAATAAATTTGTTTTCCGTTTCTAACATTCATTTTAATTTTTGTCATATCACTATAAGTTCCATTGCAGATACTTGGAAGGCATGTTCCCATTTGAGCACGAATAACTTTATAAACATTATCTTTAAATACAGATGATTTAATGTCATGTAATGTATATCCTAGTCTAGTAACAATATCATTTTGATTATATGTCTTTCCTGTTTTTTGGGATATTTTTTTGTCATTCTCTTCATTAAAAATAAAACGTCTTTCTAATTTTTCAATCATTCTTTCTGTTGATTTCATTGCAATATAATCTTGAAATGATAGTTTTTGTCCTTGATAAGTAATTTGCATAGTTCTGTGATTCATTATCCATTTTTTTGTTGTTTTAGCAATAGCTGGTTCAATTGCTTTTGATCTTATTTCGTTAAAAGAATGATTTTCTCCGTCTGGTGTTCTGCTAGGCTCAGAGCCATATCCAATCCAACCGTCTATTTTTCCAGTTAATACGGGTGGTTCTTTTGCTCTTGCAACTAAATCTGGGTGTTCTTTTTTTATTTCTTGTAAAATTTCTACATACTTTGTTAAATTTTCTGTTGATGAATAAATTACAACTGTATCATCTCTATTTCCATACTGATCAAATTTAAAATAATATGGTAGATGCTGTTCATCACATTTTTCTACAAAATAAGTTATCATTTTATACGTATCTAATGATTCTGTGTCTAAGTATAATCTATGTTCTACATTTGGATATTTGTCTTGTTTAGCAGTAACAGTTCTAGAACAAACATGTACCCAACCGCTTGAACCACCAAAAGCAGTCCATCTATATTTATCCAAAGCATCTTCTAATTCTTTATCATGATTTTTTCCAAAGAAAATATCATCAGCTTCTTGTTTTGTTTTAACATCAGGAACGCTTTTTAAAACGTTTCTCATTTTTACAAAATCTTGTCCGTAGCTACCATTTTTATATAATTCTTCAAATTGCTCTCTTGTTAATCCTACAATACTATTTTTCCATTTATTAAACATCATTGAATAAAAACGGTCTGCGTCAGCTTTATAATGCCTGCCATCAGTTTGTTCTTTTTCAACAGTTTTTGTTAGTTGTCCGTAAAAACCGCCAAATCCTTTTGAACTATTTGCATAAGCATTTATTAATTTTTCAATTACTTTTGGATCTTCAATAGGATCTTGAACTTTATTATATAACGCCATTAATTCCATTTTTACCTCCATTTGAATTATTGTTGATTAAATTTTTCATCAACTTTTTTCATTTCAGTTTCCATAATTTCTTTAAAATTAAGTAGTTCAGTAAACTTTTTAAAAACTTCTAGTTCTTGGTCATACGTTCCAACAATTTTAAAATATACATTATAAGCAATTTCCCAATGAGCAAATCTGTCAGGATTTTCATCTGTAAAATAATTGTTTTTTAATTCTCTCAAATCATTTTTTTCTAATCTTGATATTATTTCACTTCCATTTGTTAATTCTTCTGTATAACCATCAGTAGTTTCTTCGTGACAATTTTCAAGGCTTAAATATGTATGAGATACTTTCTTATACCAATCAAGTATATCTTTTTCAAAATTGTATTTACAATTTAACTCAACACTTGTAGATACTGGCATACCAGCATCAATATCCCCAGAATTCCAATAATAATTAGTTATTTTTAATTGTGTTATCTTAAAAAGAATATTATTTCTTTCTATTTTTAGATTTTCAGTAATAATATCTTCAAAGTTATCATTCATAATTACAACCGCCTTAACTATCTTAAATTCTACCATATTTACTTTCTTTTTGCAATTTCCTAAGGCAATCGCTAAAAAAATTTTATAAATTTTTCCTCTTTTTCTATACTTAAATCATTATTTTTAATTCAAAACAATAAAATCTAGTTATAACTTGAATACAAAATTAGATAAATCTTCTATTTTTCTTACTTTTAATGAATTTATTTTTTTAAGCGATTGCCTTATTATAAAACTAATTAATTCAAATATGATATAATATATATATTGGAGGTAGTC
>CAYJEL010000068.1:0-5202 GCA_964369245.1 uncultured Muribaculaceae bacterium | reverse complement strand
TGAATCACTGGATGGAAATTACATATGATTGGTGTATCTCAAGACAACTTTGGTGGGGACATCAAATACCAGCTTGGTATAAAGACGATGAAATATATGTAGGTTACGAATCACCAGGAGAAGATTGGAAACAAGATGAAGACGTACTAGATACTTGGTTTTCAAGTGCTCTATGGCCTTTCTCAACTTTAGGATTTCCAGAACAAACAGAAGACTTAAAAAGATACTATCCAAATAATGTCTTAGTTACAGGATATGATATAATACCATTTTGGGTAAATAGAATGACTTTCCAAGGACTACATTTTACTAATCAAAGACCATTTAAAGATTGTATAATCCACGGCCTTATTAGAGATAAAGACGGAAGAAAAATGTCAAAATCATTAGGTAATGGAGTAGATCCAATGGATGTAATAAAAACCCATGGAGCAGATTCACTAAGATACTTCCTAACAACATCATCTTCAGTAGGACAAGACCTAAGATACGACGAAGAAAAAGTAACATCAACTTGGAACTTTATTAATAAACTATGGAATGCTTCAAGATTTGTTTTAATGAACATCGAAGATTTAAAAGAAAAAGAAAACAACATCACACAACAAGATAAATGGATATTAAATAAACTAAACAAAACAATTAAAAACGTTACCAAAAATATGGAAAGTTATGACTTTAACCTAGCAGGTTCAGAAATATATAACTTCATCTGGGATGATTTCTGTGACTGGTATATAGAACTAGCTAAATTTAATATGAATAATACAACAAAAACAGTCCTACTTAAAGTACTAACAGATATATTAAAAATGCTACACCCATTTATGCCATACGTAACAGAAGAAATATACCAAAACTTACCATTTAAAGATAACGAATCAATTATGATTTCAGAATATCCGCAAGAACACGAAAACAATTACGATGAAGAAGAAATAGAATTCACAAAAATTTTAGAATTAATTAAAAACATCAGAAGAATAAAACTAGAAAATAACATAGGTAAAGAATACTATCTAATAACTAATGATGAACTAATCGAAAAAAACAAAACATTAATCTCTAAAATATTAAAAAATGAAAACATAAAAAATAACTACGAAGGAAACTTCATCTCAATAGATATACCATTTAATAACAAAATTGTTTCAATATACTATGATGGTTCATTAACAGAAGAAGAAATAGAAAAACTAAAAAAAGAAAAAGAAACATTAATTAATTCAATTTCAAGAAGACAAAAACTACTAGATAACCCGGGTTATGTTAATAAAGCACCTAAAAATATAGTAGAAAAAGAACAAAATGATCTAGAAAAAGAAAAATTACAACTTCAAATAATCGAAGAAAAACTTAAGTAATTTCACAAAATTTACAAAATTCGACAAAAATTTCAAAAACTACTTGACTACATTATGAATAATATTATATAATTTAATTAATAATAAAGGCAAGGTGGTGAATAAATATGAAAAAAAGAGGTTTTACATTAATCGAGTTATTAGCTGTAATTATTATCTTAGCTATCGTTGCTTTAATCGCTACTCCAATTATCTTAGATGTAATTGAAGATGCTAGAAAATCAGCTTCAGAGTCTGAAATTAATTTAGTAATCAGCGGTATAAACAATGGTTGTGCACAAAGAGAATTACAAGGTCAATTAGATGGTGGAGCAACTATCCCATGTGGAAGTGTTGATGGTGATGGAGATTATGTTCCTGCAAATGGAGGAACACCAGCTACTGGAGAATTAGGTGACTTCGATATAGCTATTGTTGAAGAAATGGTTGACTTAAAAGAAGTTAAATTCGTTAATTCAAATGATAGAAAAACTGAAATTGCTGCAGATACAACTGTAATTACGTATGCAAATGGTAAATTTGCTACAGCTACAGGTGTTGAAATCGAATCTAATGGATACTATTACACTATCGCAGATAGTAAATTAGTAGGTCCTGTTGCTTAAGAATGATTTATTTCATTCTTTTTTTATGCCCAAATAAAAAAACCTAATTAAAGGTTTATTTACCAACACTTAAATAATTTGTTGAATTAGCTATTTTTAATAATTCCTCATTTGATAAAGTATCAGAAGTAATATAAAAATCTAAACCACTACTTGACCATGAAACAGAATTATTTTCAATTGTCCCAATAGTACCAGTTATAAAATCAATTTCTCCCATAGTAGGAATAACCATAGTTTCATCACTAATACTAGTTGTTTCTTGAATAACAGTAAATGGACTATCACCTTCAAAAGTAAGAATAACTCTCTCACCAACATCTAAAGAAACTTTTTGTTGATTAGTTAATGATGTATTTAAAGGTAAATACATAGGATAAATAATATTTTCAATTTCAGAAGAAGAACTTTCAGTAACCTCACTACTCATATAATTATCAATTTTAAAATAACTTTCATCATAAGAAGAATTATAATCAACAGTATTAAATACCATTCTCATTTCTAAACTATCATCTTCATTAAATATTTGTATTTCTTTAATATTATTATCCTTATCAAAATAAATAACTTGTTTAACTAGATAAGAATTATTAGTAAAATTAACTTTTGAAGTTACAGCAAAACCATCATCAACTTCTTCAATAACTTTATCATCATCATTATTTAAGTCTTCTAAAATAGTTTGCAATAAGTATATTTGTGAACTATTAAAAGGCCATTCACTTTGAAATTTAAAACTTTTATTTAATGACGGAGTTAAAACATAAACACCCTCACTATTTCTTAATATAATTTGTTCATGATTATTTATAATATTAATTAATGATACTTTAAAATTATTAGGCTCAGAATAAGCAACATCAACAGAATAAGTATATTTATCCTCACTATTATAAATCTCTAATTCACCACTAATGTGATATCCCTTAGTGTCATTAACTTTACTCTCAAATTCCTCAACAACATCTTTTTTACCCATACATCCAATAAATAGAAAACAAATTCCAAATAATAAAATTTTACGAATATATTTCAAATTAATTCACTCCTTTATATTCATTTAATTATATGGGTTAAAATATAAATTAGAATAAAATAAATAAATTTATCCACAATATAATTAGAAAGGATGAGAACAAATGGAAATGTTACAAAAAATTTGTTTAATATTTACAGTAGTAGGAGCTTTAGTATGGGGAATTATTGGAATATTCGATGTTAATATATTAACATTATTATTTGGTGATGAATCAATGATTCCAAGAATTATATATACTATTGTAGGAATTACTGGAATTATAAATATTGGAATATTTTTCAATCATATTGAACCATAAAAAAAACGGCGCTTGTCACGCTGTTTTTATTCGTCCATAGAAAGTACTGATAAAAATGCTTCTTCTGGTATTTCAACACGACCTACCATTTTCATTTTTTTCTTACCTTCTTTTTGTTTTTCTAATAGTTTACGTTTACGAGAAACATCCCCACCATAACACTTAGCTAAAACATCTTTACGAACTGCTTTGATATTCTCACGAGCTATTACTTTAGCCCCTAAAGAAGCTTGAATAGGAACCTCAAATTGTTGTCTAGGAATTAATTTTCTTAAGTTTTCAACAATGTTTTTACCTCTTTTATAAGCGAAGTCTTTATGCACAATAATACTTAAAGCATCAACAGCCTCACCATTAAGTAAAATATCCATTTTAACTAAATCACTAGATTGATAACCAATTAATTCATAATCAAATGATGCATAACCAGAAGTACAACTTTTTAATTTATCAAAGAAATCATAAACAATTTCAGATAAAGGTATTTCATAATGAATATTAACTCTAGTTTTATCCATATATTCCATAGAAATATAATTTCCTCTTTTATTTTGACAAAGTTCCATTATAGCTCCAATATAATTAGAAGGTACAAATATTGATGTTCTTATATAAGGTTCTTTAATATCTTTTATTTTAACTCTATCTGGCATCTTAACAGGGCTATCAATAGTAATTATACTATCATCAGTTAAAATAACTTCATAAATAACTGAAGGAGAAGTAGCTATTAAAGAAATATTAAATTCTCTTTCAATTCTTTCTTTAATTATTTCCATATGTAGTAATCCTAAAAAACCACATCTAAACCCAAACCCTAAAGCTTTAGAAGTCTCTGGTTGAAATTCTAGTGCTGCATCATTTAATTTTAATTTTTCTAATGCTTCTCTTAAATCTGGATACTTAACTGAATCAATAGGATATAACCCTGTAAACACCATCGGCTTCATAGGTTTATATCCTGGTAAAGTAGTTTTAGCAGGATTATTTTCTAAAGTAATTGTATCCCCTACTTTTACTTCACTAATACTTTTAATCGCTCCACATAAATAACCAACTTCTCCAGCTACTAATTTATCTTTTTTAGTTTCAAACGGAGTACTAATACCAAGTTCAACAACATCATATAAAGCATTAGTAGCCATTAATTTTACTTTATCCCCTATTTTAACACTACCATTTACTACTCTTACTAAACAAACAACACCTCTATAAGCATCATAATGAGAATCAAAAATTAAAGCTTGTAATGGTTCTTTATTGCTATAAGTAGGAGCTGGAACTCTTTCTATTACAGCCTCTACTAATTCTTCAATACCAATACCATTTTTAGCAGAAGTTAAAATGATTTCATCTTTACTAAAACCAAAAGTATCCTCTAATTCTTTAGTAACTTTTTCTACATCCGCATTAGGTAAATCAATTTTATTAATAACTGGAATTATAGTTAGATTTGAATCTAAAGCTAAGTATAAATTAGCTAAAGTTTGAGCTTCAATACCTTGAGCTGCATCCACAACTAAAACAGCGCCCTCACAAGCTGCTAAACTTCTTGACACTTCATAATTAAAATCGACATGTCCTGGAGTATCAATCAAGTGTAAAGTATAATCTTCATTTTTATACTTATATTTTAATTGAACTGCATTCAACTTTATAGTTATCCCACGTTCTCTTTCAATATCCATACTGTCAAGTAATTGATTTTGTTTTTCTCTATCTGTAATCGCACCTGTTACATCAAGTATTCTATCTGCTAAAGTAGATTTTCCATGATCTATATGAGCGATTATTGAAAAGTTTCTAATATTATCTTGTTTCATGTCATTCACCTACATGTATTATACATAAAAAAACTGTTAATTACAATCTTTAACAGTTTTCTTTTTATTA
>CAYJEL010000067.1:0-5213 GCA_964369245.1 uncultured Muribaculaceae bacterium | reverse complement strand
TGGTGTTTTAATTGAATTAGGGTTTTTAAGTAATAGTTCTGAGAGGTCTTTGTTGGTCAGTGAATCATATCAAGAAAAAATAGCTTTACTAGTTAAAGATTTTACACTTGATTATGTAGGTGTAAAATAAACTGATAAGATTGTATTAAAATATCTTTAATTAAAGTAAGAAATATGATATGATAATTATGGTTATATAGTAAAGGAAAAGATGATATGAATTTTGTAGATGACACAGTTTTGACTGTAATTAATAATGAATATGATTATTCAAATATTGTACCAAGTGCTGAGAATATTGCTTATGTTATACAATATTGTGAAAATGTTTTAAATCAATTTCTAGTTTTATTTGAAGAAGATGAGAAGAAGAATGAGAAATTGAGACAGGAGTATCAAAATTATCAGTATAAGAAAAGTTATAAATTTGGATTAGAAATAAAAATTAGACATAAAAACTATGATTATATTTTTTGTAAGAGTCTTGAAACATTTATTGAAGCTGTGAAAATAGGTAAAGTTAATAATTTAATTTCTTTAGAGATTCAATTTGATTTAAGTTATAGAAGAGGTGAATATTCAAAACTTCAAGATTATGAAAATGAGTTTAAAATATTGTTTAAGCCTTATGAAATAAAATTTTTTAGAAAATCTAATCATAATGAAAATCATATTAATTTAGTTGAAAACAGTATTAATCAAATGTTAACGAATTTTCCAGTGGCAAACAGTATTTTTTGTACAAAATAATAGTGGTAGGTATTGGTATTTAATTTTGTAATAATGTGGAATAGATATCGATATTTCATGTATGGAATTTATTTGAATAAGGAGGCGGAAATATGTATGATGACACAATTAAGGTAGCAAATAAAATTATATCTCATGATGATTTAAATGAAATTTTTTCTAAAATGTATGAAAAAATAGTTTATTGGCAAAAAGTTTATGCTAACGAAGTGCTTAAAAATAAAGTATTAGATTATAAGTATAAAACTTGGACATTTAAAGATTGTAGTAGTCACTTGCGTTTTGTTGTAAATTTTTATGATGATGCGTCTATAGAATTTGATAACTATAATAATTTTATATCTGTATTTAATTATAGATTAGATGAAATAAAAGTTATCCAATTATATTTTAGGTTGAATTATGATGTGGTATTTGATTGGCAAAAATCTCAAAGTTATAATCAATATATAAAT
Organism: uncultured Muribaculaceae bacterium; assembly: GCA_964369245.1. GTDB lineage: Bacteria > Bacillota_I > Bacilli_A > RF39 > UBA660 > Faecisoma. The sequence goes on along the minus strand of CAYJEL010000067.1, from coordinate 4,008 downwards.
ATGCAAATACAAGAAGAAAAAATGAGTATTGATATACGTTTAAGTAGTGATGATAGAAAAATAGATGATATTTATGATCTAATAAAAAGAAAAATTTTAAATGCACCACCAAAATATGATGATATTGTAAGGAAAAAAACTTCGATAACTACTATTGTGGGGTTAGCAATTGGATTTATACCTGCTTTAGTTTTAAGTATATTATCAATGTTCATACCAGCTCTAAAAGAGTTGTATGTGATGAGTTATGTGTTTTATCCGATTGTTACTATAATATTAGCTTTATTAATAGGTGGTACTATTGCTTCTTTTAAATTGGATAAGCTGTATGAAAGTATAGTTCCAGAAAAAAAATATGCTGGATATGATTATTCTAATAATAGAAGATTATATAAAGATGATGTTGATAAGTTTGTTAATACTAGTGAAATTTTGATTGGTAAAAAAACGGACAATTTAAAAAATAGGAAAATAATAAGTGAATATTACAATAAATATAAAAAATATATTCCTTATGAATTTGGAATTATGATAATTATTTCTATTATAGTTTTATTTTTGTAGTTTTAAATTATGTAAATTTAAGATATGTTTTATTATGAGAAATGTTAATTTTCTTTTTTTTATATATAGGTAATATTTTAATGATTTATTATGTAGGTGTAAAATAAAAAATAAAATTTATATAAAGTTGCAAAAAATGTAAAAATAATATATAATGTATATATGTATTTTTGAATGCGATTTTTTTGTATTGCATTTTGAAAATAATAACTATTTATCAATAGGAGGAAATAATATGGATGATAATAAATATAAAGTGATAACTGAACTTTTAACTAGAAGAAAAGAACAACTAGAACAAAAAGTATCTAATGATAATAATTATAAAGTAGATAACAATGAAACTATAGAAAATATTAATGCTTCTATTGAAACATTAAAAGTTGACTTGAGTAATAATGTTACAGAATTAGAAAGATTAAATGAAGAGTTGAAGGATCAACAAGAGAATATCGATATTTTGATAGGATATCCTGATGACATCAGTGATGATTTGAAAAAATATAAAGATGAGGATATTAATTTTCTTGGGGTTTTAACAAAAGAGCATGAAAAAATTATTACTAAAATGGTTGGGGCTTCAAAAGATGAATTAGTTACTTTGAGGGAAGAATCAAAAAAATACTATAAATATATTAATGAATTTAACAATCAATTATATGATGCTAAATCAAAAGTTGATTCAATTAAACTAAGAATTACTGAATTACAAAGAAATAATGTAAATATTAATAATACTATTTCTGAAAAAAATGACATGCTAGAAAAAATTGAATTAGATAATCTTATTGATGAAGCGGAAAAAAATGAAGATATAACTAAAATTCAGGAAACTGATAAGAAAATAGCAGATTTAAAAAGTTTAAGTAATCCTACGAATGAAACTACTGGATTATTGAGTGATGAACAAATTTCTAGTCTTTCAAGTGACATATCGAGTATTGAAGAAGAAATTGGAGATAAAACTCAAAAGATTTCAGATTTAAAAGCTAAATTATCTAATGATGATAATTATGTGCCATCTGTATTTTATGGAATGGCATTACAAGCTGATTTAATGGATTTAAATAATTCTAAAAAAGATTATGATAATAAAATTAGTAATTTAATATCTGCAAATAATGTGTTAAATAATGAAATTTCTAATTTAAATTCAAAAATTTCAAAAGAAAATGATATGATTTTAGAACTGGAAAAACAAAAAGAAAACACTAGAATTTTAAAATTCGCTAATATGGATGATAAAGATCCTGAAGCAAATGAAAAATATGAAACTTATGTAAATGAAGAAAATAATTTAATTAATAAACAAAATAAATGTCGTGAAAATATTCAATTATTTAATGAGCAAATTAAATTAAAAACAAATGAGATTGAAGTTAATAATCAAAATATGAAAAGTAGTATTGATTTTGTAAATGGACTACTGGCTAAAAAAATAGCTAGTAAAAAAGAAGAAATTTCTAAGAAAGATTCAGTTGATTATAACCGTAAAAGAGAAGATATAAAATTACTTGATGAAACTAGATTAGAATTAAGTGCTTTATATGATAAAAAAAATAAATTGAAAGAGCAAGAAAATAAAGTATCCACAACAAATGATACGAAAAAAGAAATGACTGATTTAGAAAAAAGAGTGCTTTCAAAAGCATTAAAAAATGTGAAAGTTGCTGATATGAAAAAAGTTCCTAAATCTAAAAATCCTTATAGTGATGCTTCAGTGCCAGTTGCAGGTGAACCTAGTATTCTTGGTCAGGTTGTTGCAGTTGAAGAGCCTACTAAAGAATTAAAGTCAAAATTAAAACTTCCTAAATGGATTACAGTTATTAAAACTGCTTTTGTAATTGCTTTAATAGCAGCGACAGCTGTTGCTACTGGGAAATTTAATGAACTTGAAGAAAAAATCACAAATTTACAAAAAAGTCATACAGAGGAAATTTCCAATTTAACAACTAGTAATGCGAAAGTAGTTGCAGATTTAGTAGGTTCACATGCAATAGCAAATGCTAACACTGTCTATGAAAAAATGAATGATGAAACACTAAAAAATTCTGAGGAAATAGATAATGCAGAAGGTGAAATGTCAATTGATGAAGCAGTTAATGGAGTTTTAAAAGGTGATTTCTTCAATGGTGAAGCTAGAATTGTAGCTTTAAAAGCCGAAGGTTTTACTGATGCTGAAATTGATCAAATTCAAAGCAAAGTTAATGCAGCATTAAAAGGAAATAACATTAATTCTAATGTTACAGGTTTAAATTCTAATCAAAATAGTAACTCTAGTTCAAACGGTAATTCTGGTTCTAATGTAACTAATCCAGATGGTGGCTTAGGTGCTCCAGGTGGAAATAGTGGAGAAAACGTTACTAAAGTTCCGACAAATCCAAGTACTCCTCCTGAAGTTACTGTTAATCCAGGATCAAGTTCAAACGGTTCTGTAAACGTTGGTAGTATTGTAGGTTCGCACATTGAAAATGATGATACTGAAATGAACGACTTGGATGAATTGGTTGAAGAAAAAGAAGAAAAAGTTGAAGATGAAATGAAAGAGCCTAATGTTGTTACTAAAGAAGAAGAATTTGTTTTCCCTATTCCATCTAATGGAGGAATTGTATTTTCTTATGACAATACTATATATGTTATTAATTTAGGTGGAGATGAAAATATTGACATAATTGAAGAAATAGCTGGTGATACTTATGAGACTGACTATTCTAAAATAGCAAAATTAAAGGGTAATCAAATGGTAACAGAAAAAGATGTAGATTATATTGGAAAATTCGAACAACAAAAAACTGTTGAAGATGCTATTGAACCAGTTCCATACAAAGTTAGTGAAGGTTTATGTTATTTATTTAATGTTAATGGTCAAAAATTAGCGTTTAATTTAACTGAAGATGTTACATTATCTGTTCCAGGTTATGATATGAATCCTATTGATTCGGACTATGTTATGAACTATAGTAGGTCAGAAATTTCATTTAGAGATGATGTTACAGTTGAATCTGAAGGTACTTTAACTTATGAAGAATTAAAAGCGATGAATAATATTGTTGATGAGAATACACTTGAAAATGATTTAGAGCAAACAGCTCCAGAAGTTACTCCAGCGCCTGAAACAGTTCCAGAAACTGAGGTTACTCCAGATGAAACAACTCCAGAGACAACTCCAGAACAAGAAACTGTAACACCTCAAGTTAAACCTGGTGATACAATACATTCTGATTATTTTGATAACGTAGGAAATGAAACGAATGCTGATGGTAGTTATATTGTAGATACTGATGGTAATCTTGTTGACCCAAGTACATTATCATTAGAGCAAATGGATGCTATAAATAAAGGTGAAACTATTGATCCTACTGTAGCGTCAAATAGTAATGCTATGAAAATATAATAAAGGGGAATAAATTATGGTTAATAATATAGGTAAAGTGTTTGTACTAG
>CAYJEL010000066.1:0-5318 GCA_964369245.1 uncultured Muribaculaceae bacterium | reverse complement strand
TTTTAATGACTTTGAAAAAGAGAAGTAATATATATGAAATTTACAGTGAGTTAAGGATAGTGGAAACTTAATAAGGAATTATATATGAATAACACTTTGGAGTTGATTACCGAAAATAAGTAGGCTAATCCGGCAGTAATCCGTTACCATGTTAATAGGTTTGTTAGAACTAAAAGTGGCTGATTTAATTTAGCAATTTGGGTGGTACCGCGGATATTCACAGTTATTCGTCCCTTTCTTTAATAGAAGGACGAGTGACTGTTTTTTTATTACTTTAACTGTGATAGAGGAGGAATATTTATGTGTGGATTTATGGTATCTACAAAAAAAGTGGAAATGAAGGATTTTAAAAAGGGGTTTATGAAAATAGCTCATAGAGGTCCTGATATGCAAAGAATTATTGAAGGTGAGGGAATTTTTGGTTTTCACCGTTTATCAATTATGGGTGTTAGTGAAAGTGGGATGCAACCTTTTTTAAAGGATGATAAGATTTGTGTTTGTAATGGTGAAATTTATGGCTTTAAAAAAATTAAGGAAGAATTAATAAAAGATGGTTATGATTTTAAAAGTGAATCTGATTGTGAAATTTTAATTCCTATGTTTTCAAAGTATGGATTTGATATGTTTAAAATGTTGGATGCTGAGTATGCTATGGTTATGTTTGATGGTAAAGATTTTATAGCTGCGCGTGACCCTATTGGAATTAGACCTTTATTTTATGGTTATAGTAAAACAGATGGTGGTATTATGTTTGCTAGTGAGGTTAAAGCATTACATGAAATATGTACTTTAGTATATCCTTTTGAACCTGGAACATATTATTATAAGGGTAAGTTTCATAAATATCATGATGTTAGTGATGTTATGGTAATTGAAGATAGTTTAGATGACATTTATAAAAATATTAATAAGTATTTAACTGATGGTATTATTAAAAGATTAGATGCTGATGTACCACTTGGATTTTTATTAAGTGGTGGTTTGGATTCTAGTTTAGTGTGTTCTATTGCTGCTAAACATTTAGATAAACCAATTAGAACTTTTGCTGTTGGTATGAGTGAGGATGCTATTGATTTAAAATATGCTAAAATAGTGGCTGATTATATTAAGAGTGATCATACTGAAGTTATTATTACGAAAGAAGATGTTTTAAAAGTTTTACCAGAGGTAATTGAAAAATTAGAGACTTGGGATATTACGACGATTAGGGCTAGTGTCGGGATGTATTTAATTTGTAAATGGATCAGAGAAAATACTGATGTTAAGGTGTTATTGACTGGTGAGGTTAGTGATGAATTATTTGGGTATAAGTATACTGATTTTGCTCCTTGTGAAGAGGAGTTTCAAAAAGAAAGTGAAAAGCGTTTAAGAGAGTTATACATGTATGATGTATTAAGAGCTGATCGTTGTTTATCTGGTACTAGTATTGAAGCTAGGGTTCCATTTGCTGATTTAGCATTTGTTGATTATGTAATGGGGTTAAGAAGTTCAATCAAAATGAATAGTTATGGTCAAGGTAAATATTTATTACGTAAGGCTTTTGAAGGTGATTATTTACCTGAAGAAATTTTATTTAGAGAAAAAGCGGCTTTTTCAGATGCTGTTGGGCATTCTTTAGTTGATATTTTAAAAGATTATGCTGAAAGTAAATATAGTGATGATGAGTATGAAAGTTTAAAAAATAAGTATAGTTATAAAACTCCTTTTACGAAAGAATCGTTATTATATCGTGAAATATTTGAATCTTTTTATGAAGGTAGAGGTAGTTTAATTGTTGATTACTGGATGCCTAATAAAGAGTGGGATGGATGTAATGTTGATGATCCTTCGGCTCGTGTTTTAGCTAACTATGGTGCTAGTGGTAAATAATTTAATTAAAATATACTTTTTTGGTAAATGATTATTGACTTTTTATAGTTATTTCTATATAATTATAGCTGGTACATTTAAATTATTCCCATATTTAACGAGTTTTGGGACAATTCGTTATTTAGAAGAAAGGAAAAAAAGTATGAAAAATTCTTACATGCAAAAAAAAGAAGAAGTAGTTAGAGATTGGTATGTAATCGATGCTGAAGGTCAAACATTAGGGCGTTTAGCAACTAAAGTAGCTACTGTATTACGTGGTAAAAACAAACCTACGTACACTCCACATATTGATTGCGGAGATTTCGTTATTATTTTAAACGCTGAAAAAGTTGAATTAACAGGAAATAAATTAGATAATAAAATTTATTATAATCATAGTGGATATACTGGTGGTTTAAGAGAAAGAACTGCTAGAACTATGAGAGATAAATATCCTGTTGAAATGGTTGAAAGAGCTATTAAAGGTATGTTACCTAAAAATAGATTAGGAAGACAAATGTATAAAAAATTATTTGTTTATGCAGGGTCTGAACATCCACATACAGCACAACAACCAAAGGAAATGAATTAGGAGGAATTTATGGCAAAAGAAAAAATGTATATTGGTACTGGTAGAAGAAAATCTTCAGTAGCACAAGTTAAAATGACTCCTGGTACAGGAAAAATTACTGTTAATGGTAGAGATGTTAGAGAATTCATGCCTTATGAAACTAATGTTATGGATTTAATGCAACCATTAGTAGCAACTAATAACGAAAACACTTTTGATATTACTGTTAAAGTTAACGGTGGTGGATTTACTGGACAAACTGGAGCAATTCGTTTAGGTATTGCAAGAGCTTTATTACAGTTTGATGCACCTAATGAAGATAGCGAAAACAGTTATAGAAAAACTTTAAAAAGAGCTGGATTTGTTACTCGTGATGCGAGAGCTAAAGAACGTAAAAAACCAGGTCTTAAAGCAGCACGTAGAGCACCACAATTCTCAAAAAGATAATATTTTATTATTTTCCTATGACTTGTTCATAGGTTTTTTTTGTGTTAAAATAAGATTAGGATGGTGATTATATGAGTAAAGTTGTTTTAATTGGTTGTGGAAATGTTGGTATGAGTTATGCTTATGCTTTAATGAATCAAAAAAATAGTTTAGATGAATTAGTATTAATTGATTTAGATAAAGAAAAAATTATTGGTGAGGCTATGGATTTAAATCATTGTTTAGCTTTTTCGCCTAAGAAATTAAGAGTTGTTGCTGGTGATTATACTGATTGTAAAGAAGCTGATATAGTAGTTATTTCAGCTGGTGCGAATCAACTTGTTGGTGAAACTCGAATGGATTTAATTGAAAAGAATAGTGTTATATTTAAAAAAATTATTGATGAGGTTATTAAGAGTGGTTTTGATGGTATTTTTTTAGTTGCTACTAATCCTTTAGATGTTATGACTTATATTACTTGGAAGTATTCTTCGTTTAGTCATAATAGGGTTATTGGTAGTGGTACTAGTTTAGATACAGCTAGATTAAGATATTTGTTATCTTCAAAACTTCATATTAGTCCTAAAAATGTTCATGCTTATGTGATGGGTGAACATGGGGACTCTGAGTTTATTCCTTGGAGTAATGCTAGTATTGGGTTACAAAATATAAATGATTTTTTAAGTGATGTTGAAAAAGAAGAAATTGCTTCTGATGTTAAAAATGCTGCTTATGAAATTATTAAAAGAAAAGGTGCGACTTATTATGGTATTGGGATGTGTTTGGTAAGAATTACTAATGCTATTTTAGATGATGAAAATAGTATTATTACTGTTTCTAGTTATGATAATGAGAATGATGTTTATATTGGTGTACCAAGTGTAATAAATAGAAATGGTATTGATAGAGTTATAGATGTTAATTTAAATGATAATGAGTTAATGTTATATAATAATTCGGTTAAAGTTATCAAAGAAGCTATTGAAAGTATAAAGTAATTTATGCTTTTTTTGTTTAGTTATGGTATAATATTTTAATGGATGTGATATAAATGAAATATAGTATTAAATGGAAAGATTATGAATGTTTAAGCGCTGGTAATGGTGAGAAGTATGAGCGTTGGGGTAATGTTTATTTAAGAAGACCTGATCCACAAGCGATGTGGACTGTTGATAGTAGTAAGTGGAATAATGTTGATGCGGTATACCATCGTTCTAAAAAAGGTGGCGGTTACTGGGATTTCAATAAGAAGTTAAAAGATTTTTGGGTTATTAATTATGGTGAGTTAAAATTCAAAGTAAGTCCAACTGATTTTAAACATACTGGTTTATTTCCGGAACAGGCTTTTAATTGGGATTACTCAATGGAAAAAATTAAAGGCGCTAAAAGAGAAATTAAGGTTTTAAATTTATTTGCTTATACTGGTGGAGCGACTATGGCTTGTGCTTCTGCTGGAGCTTCTGTTGTACATGTTGATGCTTCAAAAGGTATGGTGGCTTGGGCTAAGGAAAATATGGCTTTGTCAGGTTTGGAAGATAAAAATATTCGTTTTATTGTTGATGATTGTTTAAAATTTGTTCAAAGAGAGGCTCGTCGTGGAAATAAATATGATGTTATTATTATGGATCCTCCTAGTTATGGACGTGGTCCTAATGGTGAGTTATGGAAGTTTGAAACTAATTTAGATATTTTAATTAAGGAATGTTTAAATATATTAAGTGATAATCCTTTATTCTTTTTAATTAATGCTTATACTACTGGTATTTCTAGTACGGTTTTATATAATATTTTAAAAACTAGTTTAGAACCTTTATATGGTGGTAGTGTTGTGGCATCAGAAATTGGTTTACCTATTACTGATAATAATTTAGTATTACCTTGTGGTATATTTGGTCGTTGGGAAAATGATTAATATTTTATATGAAGATAATCATTTATTAGTTGTTTTAAAACCTGTTAATGTTCCTGTTTGTGAGGATAGTAGTGGGGATTATGATTTACTTAATATGTTGAAAGATTATTTAAAAGAAAAGTATAATAAGTTAGGAAATGTTTATTTAGGTTTAGTTCATCGTTTGGATAGACCGGTATCTGGGGTTATGGTGTTTGCTAAAACTAGTAAAGCTGCTTCGAGATTAAGTGAACAAGTTCGTAATAATTTACTTAAAAAAGAGTATCACGCTATTGTAAGTGGTAAGGCTTTAGGTGGGGAATTTTGTGATAAGTTATTAAAAGATTCTAAAACAAATATTACTAAAGTTTCTAAATATGGTAAGGATTCTTCTTTAAGTTATGAGCTTGTTAAATATAATAAGGATTATAATTATTCTTTAGTTAAGATTAATTTAAAAACTGGTCGTTCTCACCAAATTAGAGTTCAGTTTTCTTATCATGGTTTTCCGTTAATTGGTGATATGAAATATGGTAGTGGGGAAGTGAAGGTGCCTGTTTGTTTATTTGCAAGTGGGTTATC
>CAYJEL010000065.1:0-5402 GCA_964369245.1 uncultured Muribaculaceae bacterium | reverse complement strand
GATATTGTAACTTATAAAATTGCTACTGGTTTTGAAGCTATAATAGGTGATTTATTTATGAATAATAATGTTTTAAGAATAGAGGAGATTATTAATTATATTTTAAATGTGTGATATAATTATTTTAATATATGGATAGGGGGGATAAAATGTACATATATGGAAAGAATGTTGCTAAGGAAGCTAAGGGTGTAGAAAAAATTTATTTAGCTAAAAATTTTAAAAATTTGGATTTAGTTAAAAATATAAATGCACCTATAGTTTATTTAGATAAGTTTAAGATGGATGAAATGGTTGATGGTAATCATCAGGGGATTATATTGAAAGTAATGGATTATGAATATGCATCCATTGGTGATTTAAATGAAAATATTATAGTAATGTTAGATCATTTAGAAGATCCTCATAACTTTGGAGCTATTATAAGAACTTGTGAGGCGGCTGGTATCAGTAATATTATTATTCCTAAGGATAGAAGTGTGGCTGTTACACCAACGGTTATGAAGACGTCAACAGGAACTTTAAATAGTATGAAAATTGTTCGTGTTACTAATTTAGTTGTAGCTTTAAAAGAATTGAAAAATAAGGGTTATTGGGTAATAGGTACTGATATGATGGGAACTGATTATCGAGAAATTGATTATAATGGTAAGATAGTTATTGTAATTGGTAACGAGGGAAAAGGTATTAGTAGATTAGTGAAGGATAATTGTGATTTTATTGCATCTATTCCAATGAAAGGGCAAGTTAATAGTTTAAATGCTTCTGTTGCATCAGCTATTATTTTGTTTGAAGCAATTCGATGAATTATAAAGATTTTAATGATTATGAGTTGCTTGATTGTATTTATAGTATTAATGAAGATGCATCAGAAATATTGTTGTATAAATATAGGCCATTAATTATAAGTATTTCTAATAAAATGATAAAATATTGTGAGGGTGGAGTTGATTTAAATGATTTAGTTCAAGAAGGTATGCTTGGATTAAGTGATGCAATTAATTCTTTTGATGATAATAAAGAAGCTAATTTTGGGACTTATGCTAAGATATGTATTCAAAGAAAAATTAATAGTTTGGTTAAAAGTACGAGAAGATATAAACATAGATTTTTAAATGAGTCATTTGCTTTAGAAGTTGATGATACTATATTAAATAAGTATTTAATAGATAAAAATGATCCTTCTGTTATAATTGAAGAATGGGAATTACAACAGGAAATTATAAAAAAATTATATGCTGTTTTAACTGCATTTGAAAGAGAAGTTTTTAATTTGAAAAAAGATAATTTTAATTATAAGGAAATAGCTGAGATTTTGGAAAAGGATCCTAAATCTATTGATAATACTATACAAAGAATTAAATTTAAATTAAAAAAGATTATAAAAGAATAAAGGGGTATTTATGAAACAAGGAACATTAATTTTAATTAAAGAACAGGTTTTACCTAAGATTATAAAAAAATTAGAAGAAAATGATATTTTGGGAATAACTATTTTAAATAGTAATAATATAGTTAAAGAAACAAAGGTTAGTACTTTTTCTTCTTTGAGAAATGTATTTAATTATGTATATGATGAAAGTAGGGTTGTATTATTTTTATTTACAGAAGAACAAAAGTTAGTTATTGAAGATATTATTTTGTCTTATTGTAATAAGGGTGATTTTATTTTTTATTCTACTTTAGTTGATGATGTGATGGGGTTATGATATTACTTGATGTTAGTTTAATATTTTTAGCGGGCTTATTATTTGGTAAGGTATTAAAATTATTAAAACTTCCAGAAGTTACTGGTTATTTAATAGCTGGTATTATTATAGGGCCTTATTTAATTGGAGGGTTATCTTTTTCTTCTTTGGAAATTTTGAATCCTTTAATTATTGTAGCTTTAACTTTTGTTTCATTCCAAATTGGGTCTGAATTTAAGTGTAAATATATAAAGAAAATAGGGGTTAAACCTTTTGTTATTAGCATTTTAACTTCTTTGTTCACTATGTCATTAGTTACAACAGGATGTTTATTACTTGATATGTCGTTATCATTTTCTTTAATCGTTGGAGTTATTTTTTCTTCAACGGCTCCTGCTGCTATATTAACAGTTATAAAAGAGTATAGATCTAGAGGTAAGTTAACTGATACAATGTTAAGTGTAGTAGCAATTGATGATATTGTTTCAATAATATTATTTGGTTTTGTATTATCTTTTGTTCATTTTTTAAATGGTAGTGGGGAAGTTAATGTATTACAACCATTTGTTGAAATTTTATTTTCTATTGTATTAGGTGGTAGTATTGGTTTAGTAGTAGGATATTTATCTAATAAATTTAAGAATGATAATGAAGTCTTTATTTTAATTGTATCTTTTATATTTATATTAATAGTTTTAAGTGAATATTTTGATTTATCATATATGTTATCAGCTATGGTAATGGGAATTGTATTTATTAATAGTTTTAAGTATAAAATAACTGATAGAATATTACATATAATTGATTTTTTAAGTCCTACTTTAATTATTTTGTTATTTGTATTAAGTGGTGCTTCTTTAAATATTACAATTTTATTTAATATTGGGTTACTAGGTTTGGTTTGTATATTGTTTAGAACTTTGGGAAAAGTTTTAGGTAGTTATATTAGTGGTAGTCTCGTTGGTTTTGATAAAAACTTAAAAAAATATTTAGGTTTTACTTTATTATCACAAACTGGTATTGGTATAGGACTTGCTTTAGTAGCTGCTCCTTTATTAGGAACTGATGGAGAATTATTAATTAATTTAATATTGGCTTCATCTTTAATATTTGATATTGTAGGGCCAATCTTAGTAAAATATTGTTTGGCTAAAAATAATGAGATAAAAGAGTTTTAAATTTTATCTTTTTTTTATTGCCTTTTTTTTTTGAAAAGTGTATAATGTTGAACGTTGGGAGTTTTTAGAAGTATGAAAGATTTATTAAAAGCAATAATATCAGGTATTATAATTGTATTAGGAGTTATGTGTTATTTATCGATAGAAGATAAGGTTGTAGGAGCTTTTATCTTTAATATTGGGTTAGTAGCTATTTTAACTTTTGAGTTTAATTTATATACTGGTAAAATAGGGTATATAGTTTGTGAAAAAATATCTTATGTTAAAAGAGTATTAATTATATTATTAGGTAATTTTATAGGAGCAGTGGGAACTAGTTATTTAGTTTTAATGACTAGATATGGTGTGAAAGTTGCTGATAAAGCTAAATTATTATCTGATATAAAGTTAAATGATGATTTATTAAGTATTTTAATTTTAGCTATTTTTTGTGGAGTATTTATGTTTTTAGCTGTTGATGGTTTTAAACATATTAAACATGAAATAGGGAAATATTTATTAATAATTTTATGTATTATGGGATTTATCTTAGGTGGTTTTGAACATAGTATTGCGGATATTGTTTATTTAACTTTAGCGCAAACATTATTTACAATTGAGGGTATGTTAGTAATTTTAGTAGCTTTAATTGGTAATGGACTAGGTGCGATTATTATACCTTTAATTAAAAAAGTGTCTTAAGTGATGCTTTTTTTGTTTTAATTTTGTATAATATATTTAAGTTTAATTTAAGGAATATTAGATATAATGTTTTAAATGGAGGTGTTTTTTATTAAAATTTTATTAGTTGAGGATCAAAAACATATGGCTTATGCTATCGAACATTTTTTTAAAAAGAATAAATTTATTATTGATATAGTTTTTGATGGTGTTCAAGGTTTGGAATATGGAATATCAAATAGTTATGATGTGATTATTTTAGATGTTATGTTACCTTTAATGGATGGTTTTACAGTACTTAGAAGGTTAAGAGAAGAAAATATTATGACACCAGTTATTATGTTAACAGCAAAGTGTGAGCTTGAAGATAAAGTAAATGGTTTAGATATGGGGGCAGATGATTATTTAACTAAACCGTTTGAATCAGAAGAGTTGTTAGCTAGGGTCAAGTCTTTATCTAGAAGAAGTGGAAGTATTGTAAGTAACTTATTAGAATATAAAAATGTTAAGTTTAATTGTGATACTATGGTAATAAGTTGTGAGAATGATAGTTATAATTTAACAGTTAAAGAATCACAAATTATTGAAATGTTTTTTAAAAAACCTGAAGTTGTAGTTGCTAAAGAAGTTATTTTAAATAAACTTTGGAGCTATGATAAGATTGTTATTGACAATAATGTTGAAGTTTATATTTCATTTTTAAGGAAAAAATTAGATAGTTTTAAAACAAATGTTAAGATTAAAACTATTCGTGGTATAGGATATAAATTAATAGAGGTTGAAGATGTTTAAAAGTTTAAAGAAAAAGTTTATATTTCTTAATATGATTATTATTTCTATAGTTATGTTAATTTCATTTTCAGTTATTTATGGTTTAACTTATTTTAATACATACAATGATAGTGTTGATGCTGTTAGAAAAATGGAGCTAAGAATATTAAATAATATCAGAAATCCTTATGAGGAACATAGTGGTGCTTATGAAGATATTACATCATTTAGATTATTTTTGAAAGATGATTATTCTTTGAATCAAATTTCATCACGTTTGGATATATCAGATGAGATTTATTTTGATATTGTTGATCAGATAGTTTTAAATGATTCTACAACTGATTTTATTGAAATAAATGGAAAGAAATATTTATATGATATATCAAGGATGCCTAAAGATATTTTTGGCCATGAAATTTTATCTGATACCTATTATAGGGTGGAGTTTTTAGATGTTACTAATGTATTTAATACTTTAAATTTATTGTTACTTGTTTTAATATTAGTGTGGTTAATTATGTTAATAGTTATTTATTTTATTAGTTTATATTTCGCTAATAAATCTGTTAAGCCTTTAGAACTTATTTGGAATAAGCAAAAACAATTTATAGCTGATGCTACTCATGAGTTGAAAACTCCAATTACAATTATTAATGCTAATGTGGATGCTATAAAGTTAAATAAAGATGATTTAGTAAGTGAACAGACTAGATGGTTAGAATATATTAAAAAAGAAACAAATGGAATGAATAAATTGATAAATGAGTTATTATCTTCTGCTAAAGCAGATGAAGAAAATTATAATTTTAATATCTGTAATATTTCTGAACTTATAAATAATATTTCTTTAATTTTTGAAACGGTTATATTTGAAAAAAATATTAAGCTTAAAACTAAAATAGATAAGGATATTATGTATTTAACGGATTATTCTAAATTAGAACAAGTTATTAAAATTTTACTTGATAATGCTATAAAATATAATAAAGATAATGGGTATATTAGTATTACACTTTATAAAGTTAAAAAAAATATTTATATTAATATTGAAAATAGTGGTATTGGTATAAGTGAAAATGAAATAGAATTAATATTTGATAGA
>CAYJEL010000064.1:0-5479 GCA_964369245.1 uncultured Muribaculaceae bacterium | reverse complement strand
ATAATAATATTTGTATTACTAGGTTTATTTGCATATTGTTCATGTATTGTATCTAGTAGATGTTCTAGATGGGAAGAAGAATATGAAAAAAGAGATGATACCGAAAGTAATATTTAGGCAAAAATCTGAATTGGCTTTGAACAGCACAGATAGAAAAAATTTGAATAAAATAAAAGTTGAAAAGTCTGTTAAAAATATGTTTGATTATTTTTCTGATGAAGAGAAGAAGGCATTACATTTAACAGATTATATGATAGGGGCTATTAATAAAGAAGAAACAGTTAATTTAGTTTTAGAAAATGGAAAATATGCAACTAAAGAAGAAATAGAAAAAAGAAAAATAAATCATGTTAAATATATACAAAATGCTAATCTATATAAATGTGTAGTATCTTTTCCAAAAGACTATATAGATGAAAATATATCATATGAAAAATTGGAACAAGAGTTTATTAAAAATGTTTTACCTAAGTTTTTGAAAAGAGTAGGTTTTGATAAATTAAATAAAATGTGTTATCAAGCTTCATTGCACCTTAATACTGATAATCCTCACATTCATTTTTCATTTATTGAAAAAGAGCAAAATTATAAGTATTATAAAAAAATCGGTTATAGAAAAATGTTATTGTTTGAAAAAGATGATATAAATTTTTTGAAAAATTTGATGGTTCATTCAATAGAAAAAGAGAAAAAATATACTCCTTTGCTTAAAGAAACAAATGAAGAGATTGATATTTTAAAAAGTTATTTTAACAAAGGTAGTAAAAATTATATTTTGAATAATCATAAGGATTTTATCTTAGAAAGTAAAATACATAGACTAGGTGAATTATTAATTGATAAAGAAAGTAATAAAAAATTAAAATTTAATTCAGTTAAAGATAAAGAAGTAAATACTCTTACTAGAGAAATAAAAAAAGAACTATTTAAAGTTCCAGAATTAAATAAACAAAAACAAAAGATAGAAAACCTTTATATAGAAATAGATAAATATTTTAGTGATATCGCTGTATCTAATAATTTGAACCCAAAAGAATATAGTAATGATTTGGTTAAACGAAAAAAAGAGTATATAGATAATTATATATTAAATTCAATAATAAATTATTCTAATAAAAGTACTAATCATAATGATATTATCAAAGAAATTGTCTTAAAGGAATATAAGAAAAAGAAAAAATATAATAAATTTGATGTAGTTAAAAACTGTTTAACTAATAAAACTAATTATTTATTGAAAACAAAAGTAGAAAAAGCTCTTAAAAATATTAATAATGAAATGGAAGAGGCAAAAGATGAATTTTGTAAATTGTTTGTAAATAATGATGAATATGTAAAATAAAATATTGATGTTTATTTTATAAAGAGGTATAATTAATATGTCAGATGAAGTATTGTCTGATGTAGTAGTCAATCTGCTTGTATAGGGATTGATTTTTTTGTGCCTTTATTTAAGGAGGTATAATGAATAATTTAATAATAGTAGCAGTATTAATAATATTTTGTTTATTATTTATTTTTGTTGAACCGTTAATTGCTAAAAGAAAAGTTAAAAATAGAAATGAACATGGTTCAGCTAGATTTTCTACTAAACAAGAAATAAAGAAAAATTTTAAAGAAGAGAATATACATAACATTAAAGAATCGGGTTTTCCGATTCTTTTTTCAAATGACTTAAAAAAAATATATTTTGATAGACAAACACCACATTATGTTTATTTAGGTTCAACTGGATCTGGTAAATCTGTAACATCAGTTATTCCAAGTTGTACATTTATAGCTAATTCAAAAGAAAAAAGAAGTGTGTTTATAACAGACCCTAAAGGAGAGATATTTCATAAAACATCTCAAATGTTTAAAGAAAATAACTATAAAGTTTTGACAATAGATTTTAGAAATCCAGAATATTCTAATAAAATTAATTTGCTAGAGCCTATCATCAATGAATATGATAGGCACATCAAGTATGAAGATGAATATAAAACAAACGGAGATACAGATTATCTAAATAAATCTATATCATCACTAGCAGAGGCAAATAGATTAATCACAACCATAGCAACAATGATTATGATTGATAAAGTGGAGGCTAAAGATCCGTTTTGGAATAATTCAGCTAAAAACTTATTAGAAGGTTTAATTTCTTTTTTCTTAGAAGAATATAAGTTAAAAAAAATAACTAAAAATCAAATAACATTAACCTCTATTAGAAAATTTCAAAACTCACTAATGGATAGTAAAAATTTCAGTTTATTTAATATGTATATAAATAAAAAAGAATATGGAACTAAATCTAAAGATAGTTTAACTTCAATATTATCGGCAAGTGAAAATACATATAAATCAATAACTGCTGTATTCGGTGAGAAGATGAATATTTTTGATGACTTAAATGTTGCTAATGTTACTAGTGTATCGGAATTTGATTTTAATATATTAGGTAAAGAACAGGTTGTAATTTATTTGATAGTACCAGATGAGGATAAAATCTATTTTAGTTTAGTAACTATGATTGTTGGTATTATGTATAAAGAGTTAGTAAAATTAGCAAATTGTAATGATGATAAAAAATTAAAAATTCCAGTAGATTTTATTTTAGATGAGTTTGCAAATTGCCCACCACTTAACGAAATATCAGCTATGGTATCAGTTGCACGAAGTAGAGGGATTAGGTTTTATTTTTTTATACAATCATTTTCACAACTAAATGATGTATATGGTAAAGAAGTAGCTCAAATTATTTTAGACAACTGTGGTCTAGTTTATTTAAAAACTAATACTTTAGATACAGCAGAAGAAATAAGTAAAAAACTTGGAAAGAAAACAATTGAGTCTAACAGTATTTCGCATTCAATGAGTTATATGAATTATAACGGTAATACTTCAACTAATTTGATAGGTAGAGAATTACTTACTCCAGAAGAGGTAATGCAATTACATTATAAAACTATTATATTCCCTGTAATTGGCTATCCTATAATTAGAGATACTGTTTTATTTAATAAATTCAAAATCTATAAGCAAGGTGAAGTAAAAAGAAATAAAAAAGTTTTGAGTGATTTAAAAAATACGTTTTATACAATAGAAAATATATTTAGAAAATCAACCAACAATATAGATACTGATTCAGATAGTTTTTATAAAGAACAAATAAAAAATGAGAAATTAATTTTAAAACCAGTACTAGATAATTTAGTTAAATGTTTTGGGAAAGAAAAAGTAAAATATAAAATAATTTTAGATAATAGAGTTATGGTGTTGTTTAAACAAAATAGAAATCTTACAAAAAAGGAAAAAGATAGTGCTATTGCTAATATAGATAGTGAATCATTTCACTACGAATTAGATAAAAAAGAGATTAGAGTTTATGTTAAAAATATACTGCTTTCTCAAAATAATGAAATAAATTTGAAACAAGAATAATGTCAACTTATATGATGTTGTTCTTTTTTTGTATTTATTCAAATATGTTTAAATTAGAAATGAGGAAATTTATGATTGATAATGAAATAGAAATAAAAATTGATACTAAAAAGTTTCCTATTGAATATAAATTGTTAGAATATAGATTATATATTAATCAAGGTTTGTATGATGATGGAGCTTTAACATTTAGAGAATATAATAATATGGCTAATAACATTCATAGCAGAATGAAAAGAATTAGAACAAATTTAATGAATTAAATCATAATAAAAGTCATTAAAAATATTAAAGTAGTTATATTTGATGATTTGACAAAAAAATATAGTAATTGTTAAAATTAAAGAAGGTGAAGAAGATGGATATAAAAGAAGTAAGAAAAGAATTAAAGAATGGAAAAACTATATATGATTTACCACTTAGAGTTGGTTATTATGCTAGGGTATCTACTGATAAGGATGATCAATTAAATTCCTTGGATAATCAAAGAAAATATTTTGAAGAGTTAATATCTGAAAATAAAAATTGGACTTTAGTTAATGGATATATCGATGAAGGTTTAAGTGGAACAGAAGTAAAAAAAAGAGAAAGTTTTTTAAAAATGATAAATGATTCTACTAATGGAACTTTAGATTTAATTTTAACAAAAGAAATATCAAGATTTTCTAGAAATACTGTAGATAGTATTAAATATACACAGTATCTATTAAAACAAGGAACAGTAGTATATTTTTTATCAGATAATTTAAATACAATACAAGAAGATTCAGAGTTTAGATTAACTATAATGTCATCACTTGCTCAAGATGAAGTAAGAAAACTATCGGAAAGAGTTAAGTTTGGAATTAATAGAATGATAAAAGATAGAAAACTTATTGGTGGTAAATTAATAGGTTATGATAAAAAAAATGGAGTGTTCACCATTAATGAACATGAAGCTAAAATGGTGAAATACGTTTTTAATGTTTTTTCAAGTGGTAAAAAAGGTCTTACAGGGATAGCCAGAGATTTAAAAGAAATGGGTTATCTAAATAGTAAAGGTCAAATCTACTCAACAACATCTTTAGCTAAAATAATTATTAATCCAAGATTTAAAGGTTATTATACAGCACGAATGACAGAAGTTGAAGATTATAAAACTCATAAAAAAGTAGATGTTGCTAAAGAAAATCAAATCATTGAAAAAGATGATAGAATACCAGCTATTGTTACTGAGGAAATTTGGGATAAAGCAAATGAAATATATGAAAAAAGAAAAAAGAAACCTGCTAAAACAGTACTTAGTACAAATGAACATTTAGAAAAGTATAAATACACTTCAAAACTAGTATGTGGTGATTGTGGAAATACTTTTGTTAGAAATGGTGGTTCTAATAGAAGTCATAATCCAGTATGGAATTGTAATACATATAGAACAAAAGGTTTAAAGTCTTGTGCTTCAGCTGTAATCTTAGAAAAAGCACTTGATAAAATTATGCATTCACTATTTACAGATATAATTGAGCAAAAAAAAGAAATAATTGAAAATATTAAAGATGATTATAAAAAGGTTTTAGAGAGAGATTCTATATTTGTAAATAAAGATGAGTTTTTAAATAATAAATCAAAGTTAATTAATAGAAGAAATAAATTACTTGAATTATACTCTGATGATTTAATTACAAAAAAACAATTCAAAGAAGATAATGAAAACCTAACAAGACAAATTGAAGAAATAGAAGGGAAATTAGAGGAATATAATAAAATAAAAAAAGAAGAAGATTTTCTATCTAAAAAATTAAAAGTATTAGATGAAATTTTACCGAGTAAAATTAATGTACTTGAAAATTTACCTTTCTTAGTGCAATTACTAATTGATAGAATAGAAGTTCATAAAATTAATGGAAACAGGAAAAATTTACATTTAAAAATATTCTTTGATTTTGATAATTTGCCTTGTGAAATCAAAGTTGATTTTGATAATAATAAACACAATTTAGAGTCGTTAGCTTTTCAAAAAGTTGATAAAAACAACTCTTTTTTGACACTAGAATGTTCAAGTTCATACCAGAAGGAA
>CAYJEL010000063.1:4511-5621 GCA_964369245.1 uncultured Muribaculaceae bacterium | reverse complement strand
ATATTCATAAGTTTCTTTATCTATTTCTTCTAGCAATCTAATTGTATCTTTAACAGCAGTTTCATTTATTTTTAATTTCACTGCTATTTGTAGGTTAGTTAAATTTTGTAATTTAAATTCAACGATTTTTCTTAAAAGTTCTTTTTTTTCTTTACTGATTGACATAATGAACTCCTTATTTACTTTTAGTTTTTCCATCTAAAATTCTTTTATAATTTGAAATCCACTCAGTAATTTTTTCGTTTTCTTGTTTTTTTATTGCTTCATGTATTTCTTCGTATTGTTTAGATTTTATTTTAAGTGCGTAATAAACATAGTCTGAAGGTAGTTTTTTTATACCTTTAATTGTTTGAGAAAGTGTTAAATTATGTTTTAACATTGCTTCAATAATTTGTTTTACTACTTTATCGCTTAGTTGGTAATTATCATAATTTGTGTTGTAATTTTTATTTATTTCTTGTAATTTTTCTTTCTCTTCTTGAGGTATTTTTTTATCATTAATTAATTTTTTTAAATATCTTTCATTTAGTTCAATTCCATTATTTTCAAATATTTCTACTGTTTCTTCAATACTTAAGTAGAATTTCATCATAAATGTAATTAAAGTTGGTAATTTTCTTTCTTTTTCTGTAAGATTATTGGGTTTGTTTAAATTTATTATTTTTAAAAAGTAATACTTTGGTGGAGCACTAAATTTAAATGATTCTAAAATTTTAGATAAATGGTGTTTAGTCATTCTAAAATTAAGTGCTATTTTTTTTAATGAAACATTGTCAATTCTATTTTCAATTATTGTATCGATATGTTGTAATGCTTTTTGGTTTTTTTGATGTTTTTCTGCATATCCAAAAAATATGTAATATTTTTCTAACCAATCTTTTATATTAATATTATTTATATTTGAATTAGATTTAGTATTTAATACTTGTATTTCTTCATCTGTTAATTCATCTTTATTTTCTATTGCTAAAGTTTCTAAATAATTTTTAGGTATTACTATGTTATTTTTTTCCATTAACACATAAATATCTTCTATCGATACTTTAAATTCAGCAATTAATTTAATTATTAAATTTAATTCTTTGTAGTTTTCTGTGTGTTTTTTTGTAT
>CAYJEL010000063.1:0-4501 GCA_964369245.1 uncultured Muribaculaceae bacterium | reverse complement strand
TGCATATAATCATACATTTCTTTATCGGTATCTTTTAATGTTTCAAGTAATCTCATGACTGTATCTCTTGAAGTATTTAATAAATATGGAATAATCATTTCTTGTTCCTTTTTTAATCTCAATTCTATTATTTTTTTTAATAGTTCTTTATTCATTTCTTCTGTATAAGCCATACTACACCCCTTTTGTTCGTGTATATTATACATTTTTATTAATAAAATTGCAAGAAAAAACTGATTTTAATCAGTTTATACGAACATTTTAAATGGTTTTAAAATTGTGTTATCATCTTTATAAAGCGCTAATACATTTTCACTTTTGAATAAAACGTATTCTTTATTATAAATATTTTTTATTCTTTGACCATTTTTAATTTTAAATTCTAATTCTTTTGTTAAATTTACAGTAAAATAGTTATCTAAAATATTATCCAATGGAATAATGTCTGTTTCTTTGAAATCATCTAAGTTAACACTATTTTCGATATTATAATTTCCTTGTTTTGTTCTTATTAATGATTTCATAGTACCTACTGTATCTAGTTTACTTGCTATATCATTTATTAAGCTTCTGATATATGTTCCTTTAGAAACTAAACATTTGAATTTTATTATTGGATAGTCTTCATATTTAATATCTAATAATTCAATTTCTTTTATTTCTACTTCTTTTTTAGGCAATATTACTTCTTCATTATTTCTGGCATATTCGTATAGTTTTTTCCCATTTACTTTAACTGCTGAGTAAATGGGAACTTCTTGCAGATATGTTTTTTTAAATGAATCTATTACTTCTTTTATATCTGTTCTTTTTAATTGTTTTTTTTCTATGATTTTACCTGTTATATCTAATGTATCTGTTTTATATCCTAGTATAGCTTCTGCTATATATTCTTTGGTATCTGATGTTAATATTTCGCCTAATTTAGTGGCTTTATTAACTGTTAATACTAATACACCAGTTGCAATTGGATCTAGGGTTCCTGTATGTCCAACTTTTTTTGTTTGTAGTTTTTTTGAAATTATATTAACAACATCACGACTTGTATAGTCATATGGTTTATTAATTATAATTAAACCACTAGTCTCTACTTTGGGCAATTAATAATAACCTTACTATTTGTAATAAATTACTTATTAGTCCTGCTACATAGGTAAAAGCTGCTGCAGATAACATATTAGATATTCCTTTTATTTCTTCTTCATCAATAATATTTAGTTTAATTAATTCTTCTTTAGCTCTTTTTGAAGCATCAAATTCTACTGGTAGTGTGATTAGCTGAAAAGCTACTGTAGCTACTAGTATTAATATAGCTATATTTAAATAAGCTGTAAATCCAAATAATATAGATATTATTAAACCGAAATATCCTAAATATGATATTAGATTAACAAATGGTACTAATACAGCTCTAATTCTCATAAAAATGTAACCTTCTTTGTCTTGAATAGCATGACCTACTTCATGAGCGGCAATAGCTGCTGATGATATTGTTTCATTATCAAATACTTTTTGTGATAATCTAACTGTTTTTCTTGATGGATCATAATGATCTGATAATTCACCTTTTGTCGATACTATATAAACGTTATTAAGTCCGTTAGCATCTAAAATCATTCTAGCTACTTCTTGACCTGAAATATTTTTTTTAAATTTTACTTTATCATATTTTTTATAATTAGATGAAACTTTTGCTTGAGCATATATTACAATTATAAAACCTATTATTACTAAATAGTAATAATCAAAACCTATTATCCAATTCATTACATCACCTCGTACGTAGTACCCTCTCTTGTATCTTTAATTTTTATATTCATTTGTTCTAATTCAATTCTTATTTCATCTGCTTTATCATATTGTTTATTACTTTTATAATTGTTTCTTTGTTTTATTTTTTCTTCAATTATAGTTTTTAAATCTTCATTTATTTCTTCTTTTTTAAATAAATCAAGTGATAAAACTTTATCATACTCTTTTATAACTGCTATTTTAGTTGAATCTGTTGTTTGTTCTTTTAAAATATCAAATAAACAAGTTATCATTAAAGAAGTATTTAAATCATTTTCAATAGCTTTTTTAAATTTATTAATGTAATCATTTTTTATATCTTCGTTGATATTATCATCACTAATTAAGCTTAGTATTTTGTTTTTTGTTTTTTTGTAAATATTTTCTGCTATTTGTAAACTATCTAAGGTAAATATTAATTGTTTACGATAGTGTGATTGTAGACACATAAAACGATATGCTAGTGGGTTAAAACCTTTTTCTTCTAATAAAGTTAAAGTTAAAAATTCTCCTTTTGATTTACTCATTTTTCCATTGATGTCGTTTAAGTGCTCACCATGCATCCAGTATGAACACCATTCATGACCTAAATAAGCTTCAGATTGCGCTATTTCATTAGAATGATGCGGGAATATATTATCTACTCCCCCACAATGTATATCTATGTATTCTCCTAAGTATTTAATACTTATACCACTACATTCAATATGCCACCCTGGATAACCTACTCCCCATGGACTATCCCATTTCATAGCTTGATTTTCAAACTTAGAAGTTGTAAACCATAAACCAAAATCAGCTGGATTTTTTTTATGAATATCTTCATTCACATCTTCTCTAGCACCTATTAACAAATCTTCTTTATTTTTTCCTGATAATTCATAATAGTTATCTATTTTAGATATATCAAAATAAACATTGTTATTAGAGATATAAGCATGGTTTGTTTCTATTAATTTTTTAATCATTTTAATATACATATCTATTTCATCTGATGCTTTAGCTATAATATCTGGTTTTTTTATATTTAATTTTTCACAGTCTTTAAAAAATGCATCTGTATAAAATTGCGCTATTTCATAAACAGTTTTATTTTCTCTTAAAGCACCTTTTAACATTTTATCTTCTCCGGTATCCCCATCACTAGATAAATGTCCTACATCTGTAATATTCATACATCTGTCTACTTTATATCCTACAAAGTTTAAACCTTTTTCTAAGATATCTTCAAATATATATGATCTTAAATTTCCAATATGAGCAAAATGGTATACTGTCGGTCCACATGTATACATTTTTACTTCTTCTTTATTCTTAGGAACAAATTGTTCTATTTTTTTTGTTTTTGTGTTATATATTTTCATATTTCATCACCACTATTATTATATTACATAATAGAAAAAAAAACAATCAAATGATTGTTTTATCTAGTAGATGGTTTATATTCATCTAGACAATTATCTACTATTGTATTAAATTTTGTTGCTTGTCCACTTTTAAGTAAAATTTCTTTTTCTATTGTTTCTTTTTCTATTGCCGTAAGGTATTTTTCATGATTTATATTTAAATATGACGATAATGAAGGCCAGGTTACATTTTCAACGAAAAATTCCATTGCATAATCTAAATCATTTTTTGATAATTTAGTATTCCCTACATCTATGTATCCACCGTTAATACTTTCGGGATTTTTGGTAGCAACTAAAAAATCTTCCATTAAATTATAAATTTCTTGTTTTCTTTCTTTTGAAGTTGAAGCAGACAGCACTTCTCTTGTTAAATTATCAATACTTTCATTTATTTTCTTATCAGTTTCATTTAGTAAAAAACCATCTATAGATGCATATTGATTACTGTGTGTATTATGAGTTGTAACATCTGAGGAAACAATCGTAGCATTATTTTGTAATTCTTGCAATTCTTCCCTTGAATATGTTTCACCTCTTGCAGCTAAAGTATTTGCTACTTCTTCAGGTGACATGTCTTTTAAATTCATATATATTAATGTATCTGCAATTGCTTCTTCAGATAAATTTAAACCAATTTCTTCGTAACCACTTTTAATTTGTTGCGTTAATTCATTGATGTTATCTGCATTTAAAGCACTTTTTGCTACTTCTGTTTCTATTGGATATTCTTGAGTTGGTGCTTCTGTTTCGATTGCTGTTGTTGGCACTGGTTCTTGTTCTTTTTTATTTGTCCAGCAAGATGTTACTGCAACGCCAGCTCCAAATAATAATCCACCTAATAATAAATTTTTTAGTACTTTATGATACGATTTTTTAGGTTTTTCATTTTCTTTTAACATTTCATAATTTGGATTTGTATCTTGAATATTTCCAACATTATTTTGTATGTTTCCAGTATTATTTTTAAATGCTTCTCTTTTTTTTGCTAAAAATTTTTCTCTTTCAGCCAGTTTTTCCATCATTTTACTATTAATATTTAATTTGTTTGATGTTATTTTATTATTGTCCATTTGGTTTCCCCCTCTAAAAGTATTTATATATGTATTTTTCCCACATATTTGTAATATTATAACATATATTTGGTTTACAGTCAATTTTATAATTTTAAATTTTTTTTATTTTTTTTATCAAAATTATTGCATAAATGGTATATATGTGATAATATAATTAAGTACCAACGAGATATGGACCCTTAGCTCAGTTGGTTAGAGCATCCGGCTCATAACCGGACGGTCGTAGGT
>CAYJEL010000062.1:0-5786 GCA_964369245.1 uncultured Muribaculaceae bacterium | reverse complement strand
TATCATCAAAAACAGTATCCCCATTTACTTCCATTTCAATGGTAACACCATTTATTGTGTTAGAAACAAAAATATCTTCAGCTTCCATTACTAAATCATCTTCGACAAAATTTTTATTTAAATTAAAAAATAAAAAAACACCCAAAATTAAAATCAAAACCACACTTATTAAAATTATATTCTTCTTGTTCACTAATATCTTTGCCATACTAACCTACCTTTTATTATAATAATTATATCATTTAAGTTTTTTTAAAGCAATAAAAAAAGCTATAATTCATAGCTAATTTTCAAAGCCACAGTCAAGTATTATTTCCATTTCATAACTTCCCTTATTATAATCAGATTTAGGGTAAATAATAACTTTAGTATTTTCAGTATTACAACTAACACCACTTAAAGAATTAACAAAAAAAGATAATATTTCCTCATTGTTTTCATATCTACTTAGATTCTCCAAATCAACTTTTATACCAATATTTTCAAACTTAGATAATTGCTCTTTTTTCAAAGCTTCATCAGTCCCCATACGGTCATAATAATAATTTTCATAAAAATCTTTACCTAACTCACTTAACTTCACTTTTAATTCCTCTTCATTACTCTTAGGAATAAATATCAAAACTGCTATCACAATTAAAACTAAAATACCTATACTGATAAAAACAATTTTATTTTTCTTAACAAAATCCATATAACATCTCCTAATTATATCCTATCACTTTTTTTCTTTTTTAGCAATTTTTTTAACTTCAACTTTTTCTTCTTTAACTATTTTCTTTTCTTTTTTCTTAATTTTTTTTAAAATCTTAAAAAATACAAATAAAATTGGGAACAATAATAAACTTGGAATTATAAAAACTAATATATTAATTTTATATGGTTTTAAAACATATAAAGAACTACCACCATTTATATCCATTACATAAATAGAAATAACATCTTCATTTTCATAAATCATATATTCACTATCAGCATAATTTAAAACAACATCAATACTATATTCATCACTACTTTTATAATAATAAGTAAATACCTCACTATTAAAATCAGTAGTAAAACTAATATTTGAAAGATTTAATTCCTTTATTAAACTATCTCTTTCTTCCTTAGTTCCAGCTTTATAACCCCTCATAACAGTAAAATTATATTCTCTTAAAGTACCATCTTCTGCAGTTACTTTTATGATATAATTATTTTCTCCAACTTCTAAAACCTCAGGTTTAATAAGTTCAGAATTAGCCCATTTAAAATCCTCAATACTATACTCTAAATTAAAAACATCAACTTCATAAGGTAACCACACTAAATATTCAGTTTGTTCTTTATTAAAACTAGGTGATAAAACGCCACTACTAATATTTAAAGTAGCTAAATAATTATTTGTATTTAAAGGTTTATTTGGATCTTTACCACGTGTAACAGAAATAACAAAAGTTTTAACACCTCCATTTTCAGCTGTAACTCTAATAGTAACATCAGAAGTTTCTTCTGAAATAAATCCACTATTACCACTAACACTTACACTAGCTTTAGAATCACTAGTAATAGCACTTACATCAATAGCATCCATTTCAAATGGAATAAGTAATTTATAATTTAAAACATCATTACTAAATGACGGACTTAACTCTCCCCCATTTACAGTTAAACTAGATAAATTATTATTAGAACTACGATCATCTTTACGATTTACAGTTATACTGTAAGTTTTTTTTGAACCACTCTGTGCAGTAACAACAATATTAAACTTATTACTACCATAACCTAAACTTTTACTTCCAGTACCAGACACACTAGCACCTGTTGAAGCAGTAGCAGAAATATTAACACTAGTTACATTACTATCAACATTTAAAGAATAACTGGTAGTACTAGCATTAAAATTTATACCTCCAACCGAAGTAGATAAACTAGTTAAATTATTATTATTACTCAAAACAGAAATGCCAATACTTGAACTATTACCTGCAACAGCACTACCAGAAATATCACCAATTCCATCATTAGCAAAATTTATACTAGCACTACAACTACTACCTACAGCACTATAATTAACTCTAACCATATGTTTAGAAGAGGAAAAACCAGCTCCTGAAAAATCAACAAAAGCATACTTATAACTATTAGCACTTAATTTATTATAACTACCAGCTATTGCTTCAACACTAGTTATACTTATACAATTTGAATCAGAACTAGAAAAATACCCTCCAACAGTTCCAATTAATTCACCATTACCATTTACATAAAAATTAACACTACCACTACCACCTTCACCAATACTTCTGTTCCCAGAAAAACTAGTTGTAGCAGCAAAAGAAGTTGGAATTAAAACAAGAAAAAAGAAAATAAAAGTAAATATTTTCATTTTCATAATTCCCACTCATCATCCCTTCTTTTTTTAAGTTCATCTTTTTTTCTATTTAACATTTCTTGTTCATATAACATTTTTAAAGTTTCACTATCTTTATGATTAATAGCATCAATAATTTCTTCTTTAGTTACGATATCATCATAAGGATCAAATGGTACCTCTTTAACATCACTACTATTTAACAACTTTTTAGTAGCACCATACTCTAAACTATTATCACTACCATTTCTTGAATTAAAATTAAATTCCGGTTTAAAATCAATTGTTGTTTGGCCTTCATTACTTTTAGCTATTTCAACAACTGGTTTTCTTTTAAGTAAAATAATTAAAATTACTAAAATCGATAACAAACTTAACCCTAATGCTATAAACGGTAAAATTGAAAAAAATGTTGTTGTTTCTTCTTTTAAAACATTTATTTGATAATACCTAATAAAAGAATTTTCATCTTCAACACTTATTAAAAATGTATTATTGCCCTCAACTAATTCCATAACTCCTAAACCAGTAATAATAGCATCTTCATTATATGCTAAAGCATTTAAATCAATATCTTTAACACTACCTGCAACAGTAATATCATAAGTAGTAATATTACTATTAAAACCTCTAATCAAACTTCCATCAACTAACAATTCTTTTAATTTATTATCAGAAGATAAAGGACTTCTTAAAACATTTATAGTATAAATTCTTAAACTTCCATCTTCAGCTGTAACCATTACTTCAACAGAATTAATTTCATTAATTAAAAATTCACTATTTCCAATTACTTCAACTTTAGATTTAGAACTACTTTTCGTATAATCTAATTTTAATGATGATACTTCAAAAGGAACAGTAATATCATAATTATTTAAATTTTTATCAAATTCAATTAAATAACCATCTATTAAAAGTTCATTTAAAAAATTATCACTTGATAAAGTAGGTTTAACTACTGTACTAGCTTCTTCACGACGATTAACATTAAGTATATAATTCTTAACACTACCATCCTCAGCAGTAACAACTACTTTAATTGAGTTAATTCCTTCTTTTAAATCACTATTACCAATTATTTCAACTACAGCTTTAGCACTTTCTGCTAAAGCACTAATATCTAAACTAGTAACATCATTAGAAACATTTAAAATATAAACATTTTCATTTTTATCAAATACAGGATTAATTTCATAACCAGCAATTTCTAAAGATTTCAAATAATTATTACTATCTTTTTCAACTATAACTAAATCTTCTTTAGTTACAACTATAGTGTATTCTAATACAGAACCACTCTCACTAGTAACATTAACAACAATAGTATTTTGTCCTACTAAAAGCCCTGTATTCCCACTAATACTTACACTAGCTTTAGCACTTGCAGCAATAGCATTTACATTTAAATCATTAACCTCATTTCCAACTACCATTGAATAACTATAAGTATCAGAATTAAATGTAGGTGTTATATCAAAACCATCAATAGATAAACTACTTAATTTATTATTACTATCAACAATTCTTTCTTCACGAATTACATTAACAACATATTTTCTTGTATCACTATTCTCAGCTGTAACTGTTATATTAACAGTATTAGAACCAACTGTTAAATTTTTATCACCAGTAATATTTACAGTTGAAGTAGAACTGTTAGCAACAGCACTAATATCTAAATTACTTACCTCATAAGGTACGGTTAAATTATAAGTTAATGTATTACTATTAAATACAGGTGTTATACTATGACCAGTTATATTTAAAGAACCCAAAGTAGTATCATCATCTTTTGGTATATCTTGTCTTGTTAGATTTATAGTATAATTTCTAACACTACCATTTTCAGCTGTTACTTTAATAGTTATTGTATTATTTCCTACTTTAAAACCACTATTACCACTAACAACAACACTTGATTTACTATCATTAGCTACAGCATTAACAACTACACTTGTAACACTATTTAAAACAGTTACATTATAAGTTAAAGTATCTGCATTAAAAACAGGTGTTATTGTTTGGCCACCAATACTTAATGAACTAAGTTTATTATCACTACTTCTCGTATCAGCTTCTCTAGTAATATTTAAAGTATAATTTTTAATATCACCATTTTGAGCTGTTACCCTAATAGTAGTCACATTATTTCCAACACTTAAATTCTTATTACCAGTTCCTGTTAAACTAGCTGTACTATCAGCTAACGTAGCACCTACATTAACACTTGTTGTTAAATAAGGTACACTAACATTATAAGTTAACGTATTAGCATCAAACACTGGATCTAATGTTTGACCACTAACACTTAAACTTGCTAAATTATTATTTGAAGATGGCGCTGTTAATGTAGTTGTTAAAGAATTTATACTACCATTAACCACCACAGCATTAGGATCACCAATTTCTAGTTCCCTAAAAGTCACTTCCGTTGAACCACCTGCAATTACTTCAAAAGTATAAGTAATTATTAAAGTTCTAGTTTTCGGACTTGTAGTCCCTCCAGAAAAATCAACGAAAGCATATTTAAATATTGCCTCATTATTTAAAGCAGTTAATCCACTTGCTGCATTATTAGTACTTCGAACAAATTGCAATTTAGTATCATCAAATTCCAAAAAACCTCCTAAAGTACCAATTCCATCTGGAACATCAGTAGGATTAATATACATTTGTACATTAATTTCCTCACCCAGTAAAGCCTCTTCTGGTCCTACAAATTCTACTGTAGCAGACAAAGCAAAAACTTTGTCGCCACCTGTTAGAATTAAGAAAGTTGTAATTATCGTTATAATTAATTTTTTCATATTTCATCCTCCTAATGTATTAATTCTTTAGATAAATAATGATTTATTATTCGCATAGAATCAGATAAATCTAAATCCATATTACTATTTAAATCACCTGCTCTAGCATAAACACCCGTAACAGTTTCTTTCAATAAATAAGCATTTATTAATTTCATTGAATCAAATAAATTAATAGAAGCATCACCATTAACATCACCCATTACAACTATTTGTTTACTATCTAAAACAACTTCATTTTTGATTAATTTTATTATCATACCAGTTGCCATACTACTTTCATTTGACACCAGAGTACTTCCATCACTCTCATAAACATACAACATACTATTATCATTATCCAATTGATTTTTAAAATCAAGTACAGAATCATCTAACTTAACAGTATCAATATAATCATCACCAATTACATGATTACTACCTTCTTTTGGCGTTAGTACCTCATCTACTATTAATTCTTCTCTAGTTATATTTAAAGTATAACTTTGTTTAGTAACTGCATCATGAGCTGTAACTAAAATTTCAAACGAATTAAGACCTACATCTAAACTTTTAACACCTAAACTACCATCAGTTATAAATGCATCTGCATCTACAGTAAGTGCTGAAATTTCAATACT
>CAYJEL010000061.1:0-5919 GCA_964369245.1 uncultured Muribaculaceae bacterium | reverse complement strand
ACTTTTGATCCAGCTAATAAAACTATAACTATTCCAGCTTCAGAAGCAGAAACAACCAAGTACTCATGTACCTTCTGGACCTGGTTCAAGTACTGAACAATCAAATCTTGGTTTTTTGAACATTGAACTTGGAAATACTATTAATGAAATGATTTTAAAATATTTAGTTTAAAAGAATTAGTGGTACTAATTTTTTGTAAGAAATTGAGTAAAACATTTTAAAATGTTATAATAAGTATATCTTGTAGGGAGTTAGTGACTATGGAAAATAAAAATGTTAAAAAAAATAAGGTAATTAATATAATATTAAAAATAATTCAAGTAGTTTTAATAGGGGTATTTTTGTTTTCAGGTTATAAGATTATAACTTGGCATTTTCAAAATTTAGCGACACAACAAAATTTGGATGATGTTAATAAACATGTTACTGAAAGTGTTGAGGAGATAGTAGATGAAAATGGAAATACATTTAAAAAACAATACATTAATGTTGATTTTAATGCTATCAAAGAATTAAATTCTGATACTGTTGGTTATGTTAAGGTTAATAATTTAAATATTGAATATCCAGTAGTTCAATCTATTAATAATGATTATTATTTATATAGATCTTTTGATAAAAGTTATAATGAAGCTGGTTGGATATTTGCTGATTATCGTAATAAAATAGATGAGAGTGATAAAAATATTATTTTATATGGTCATAATAGACGCGATTCTAGTATGTTTGGAGATATAGATATTGCTTTTACAGAAGAGTGGTATACTAATGAGGATAATATGATTATAACGTTTGTTACAGAAAATGGTTATTATGAATATGAAATTTTTTCAATGTATAATATTGAAAAGGAAGATTATTATATAACAACTGATTTTAATGATGTTAGTTATGATGTTTTTTTAGATACTATTTTAAATAGAAGTATGTATGATTTTGGGGTTGGTGTTGATACTGATACTCAAATATTAACTTTATCAACTTGTACTACAACTACTTTTTATCGTTTGGTAATTCATGCCAAGTTGGTAAATAAATTTATAAAATATTAGTTTTAAACTAGTATTTTTTTATGCATTAACATTATATGTTTAGTTTTGTGGTATTCATTTGATTTGTTAAAATAATTTTTGTTAATTTATAATTATTTATAAAACAATATTAATTGAATTTTAAAATATATTTAAATTAATAATATGACAATTTTTGTGGATGGTAGGATTGTAAAGCAAAACTATTATGTTATAATTATAGTAGGAGGTTAGGTTTATGGCTTTAAATTGGTATCCTGTTATTAATGAGGATAAATGTATATTATGTGGTAAGTGTGTAGAGTTTTGTAAAAATGGTGTTTATGATAAGGAAAGTAAGAATAAACCGATTGTTTTAAATCCTGAAAATTGTATTTTAAATTGTCAAGGATGTGGCAGTCAGTGCCCAGTTAAGGCTATTAGTTATTTTGATGAAAAAACAATACAATAGTTTGTTTTTTTATGTTATACTTATATAGGGTATGGTCTGATGTAGATTATCTATTTTTATTTATAAGGTGGTTTAAATGAATTATTTAATTTTTATAATAGTATCTTTTTTGCAACCAATATGTTGGCCTTTACCAGAAATGAGTACCATATTATATGGTGTTTTAAGTATTGGTCCTTTGGGTGTGTTTATTTTAGGATATGTTTTTATTTTGTTGGGTATTATATTTATGTATAAAATAACTTTTTATTTAAGTGAGAAGTATTTAAGTAATTTTAAAAGTAAAAAAGGTTTTAATGATTTCAAACGTTATTTGTTAAAAAATCAAGTTCTAACTATGGGGTTATTATTTATTTTACCTGTTTTACCTGATGAAGTTATATGTGTTGGTGCAGCTATTGTTGGTATAAAATTTAAGTTGTTTTTTATTATTGCAGCTATTGCTAAAGCTATTAGTGTAGGTAGTGTTGCTTTTTCTTCAGTTTTATCTAATATATTTGGTATCTCACAAGTTTCTTTAATTGTAATTCAGTTTTTGGTTGTTATATTTATTTCTTTAGTTTATAAAGGGGTTAACTTTAAAAAATAAATTTTGTTATTTTTTTAAAAATTATGGTATAATTGTTATAGAAGATAGGTGATAAAATGGAAATGTTAGATTATTATGATGAGTTTGGAAATCATTTGGGTAAAGAAGATAGAAAAGTAGTTCATAGAGATGGTTTATGGCATAAAACCGTTCATTGTTGGTTGTATGATAAAAATGGTAATGTGTTTTTTCAAAGAAGAGCGGATAAGAAAACTTTGTACACAACAGCTTCTGGTCATTTAAGTGCTGGGGAGAGTGTTAAAGAGGGTTTTGGTCGTGAAATATTTGAAGAGTTAGGGTCTAAAATAGATTATGAAAAAGCTTCTTTATGTGATGTTGTAGTTTTTACAATGGATAGAGAAGAAAAAGATGGTAGTGTTTTTAAAGATAGGGTATTTGCTAATGTGTATATTTATGAATATGATCAAGAATATGATTTTAATTATGATTTAAATGAAGTTATGGAATTAGTTAAAGTTAGTGCTAAAGAATGTTTAGATTTGTTTATTATTGGTAGTGGGACTATTGATGGTGAAATTATTAAAATTGTTGATGGTAAAATAGTGTGTGAAAATAAAAAAATTGATTTTAATGAGTTTTTGGTGAATATGGGTGAAAATGCACTTGACAAATATGGTGATGTTTTAAATAAAATTATAGAGGTTACTATTATTTAGTATTTAAAAAAAATAAATTTTATGGTATGATTATATAAAGGTAGGTAAGATAATATGAAAAAATATTTAGTTTTATTAGGTTTGTTATTTGTGGGATGTTCTGCAAAAGAAGCTGATTTTGCTTTAGTAAAAGAAAATATGAATAATTTAGAACAATATCAAATGAATGGTCAAATAGTTATTACTGGTGAGGGTAATTCAAATGATAATATTATGATTGAAAGAAAAAGTAATGGTGTGAATCATGAGGTTTATTTTGATAATGATGAACTTGATGGTTCTACTGTTAAATTTACTGAAAATGGAACTGGTCTTAATTTAGTTGAATTAGGTGTAGATGGTACTTATACTTATGTAAGTGTTGATGAAGTTTTTTATGGAATTAATTATGATGGTTTATTTGATTTAGAATATGTTCGTGATGGTGATGTTTATACATTTACTATTAATGAAGAAATGTTTAATGATTTAGTTGATGAAGGTATATTTTTTCCAACTGGTGATGTGGAAGTTAAAGTTACTGTGATTGATAATTATGTAACTAAGTTAGAATTAAATGATTCGTTTGTTTATCACGAAAAAAATGTTAATATTCATTATATGTTTGAATACAGTAAAATGAATGAAAATATTGAAATTATTATTCCAGAAGATGGAACAGTAAATCCAGAGTATGAAAAATTAGAAGATGTAATGTTTGAAATTGAGAATTATGTATTTGATATTCAATTTCAATGTGAGGATTTTGCTTTAGAAAGTTCAACTGATAGTTCTGTTGCTGTTTGTCCAATGGGAGCTTTAGATTTAAGTATTTTTAGAGGTTTAGAATTACCTGAAGGTGTTTTAGTTGATGGGGAATTGTTGTTAACTGAAACTGGTATTAATGGTAAATTTAAATATAATGATTTTGATATTGAAGTTGTTGATAGTCGTGTTGAACGTCAATTTGAATTTTAATAATTTTTAATAAAATTGCCATAATAATTATGGTGATTTTTTTATGAAAATAAGATTAGGGTATGTTGGTATTAGTAAAACGATTGATAAGACGTCTTCATCTATTATTACTTATACAGAATATTTAAAAAAAGAAGATTTTAGTAAGTTGGAAAGTGTTATTATATCTAATTTTTTGGGTTTAGAATGTTTACTTAAATATAATATAAAAAACGATATTTCTTTTTTTAGAATGACTTCTAAATTAATTCCTTTAGCAACTAAAGATGAAGTGGTATTTGATTATATTACGCCTTATAAAAAATATTTTGATAAACTTAGTGGTTTATGTAAAAATATAAGAATTGATATGCATCCTGATCAATATACTGTTTTAAATAGTGTTAAAGAAGAGGTTGTTTTAAATTCAATTAAAAATTTGGAGTATCATTATAATATTTTGTCAGCTTTAGGTGTTAAAAATAAAGTTATTTTAATTCATGTTGGTAGTTCTTTTTTTGGCAAAGAAAAAAGTATTACAAGATTTATTAATACTTTTAAAAAATTACCTCTACATTTACAAAAAAGTATAGCTATTGAAAATGATGATAAGGTTTTTAACATTAAGGATTGTTTGTATATTTCTTCGGTATTAAATATTCCTTTTGTTTTGGATTACCATCATTATAACTGTAATAATGATGGTGAGGATATTGATGATTATTTTGTTAGTATATTTAATACTTGGAAAGTTTTAAAACCAAAGATTCATTTTTCCTCACCTAAATCTAAATTAAAAAAAGAATTTAGGTCTCATCATGATTATATTAATGTTAATGAGTTTATAATATTTTTGGAAAGAGTAAAAAAATATAATGTTGATGTTGATGTTATGCTAGAGGCTAAAGCTAAAGATGAAGCTTTATTTCGTTTGATTAGACAACTTAAATATTTAGATTATAAAATAGAAGGAACTACTATAATACTTTAAGTAGTTCTTTTAATTATATATAAATTTTGATCGTGATATTTATTATTACAAAAATCTTTGTTTTTAATTGTTTTAATAAAATTTATATTTAGATTATTAACTATTTTATTACTAGCTATATTGTCTGTGTTAATATAGAATTTTATTGTATTAGCGTTTAATTCATTAAAGACATATTTTATAAATGGTTTTAATGTTGTTTCAATTATTTTTTTTCCTCTATATTTACTATTTACATAATAATATATTTCATAACTATTTTCTTCTTTGTTATATCTATAAACTCCTATTTTTCCGCATAGTTCGTTTTTGTAAAAAATGTAAAAATTTTCATTATTGGTTAATAAATTTTTTATAAAATTTTCTTCGTCTTTTGCAGTCGATGTATCTGTTATAGAATTAAAAATATCTTTTAATTGTTCTTTATCTTTTTGGGTTAATAAATAATAGTCGTTAGCTTTATCTATACTTAAAGCTTCTAAATGTATATTTTCGTTTATTTTCATATGTTCACCTTTAATATTTTATGATGTTTTAAAAAATTAGTGAATGGTTGAAAAAAATATTAATTAGTGTTAAAATTATATATAGAATAGGAGTGTATTTGTATGAAAGGTTTTACGTTAATTGAATTATTAGCGGTAATTATTATTTTAGCCATAGTAGCCTTAATTGCTACGCCAATAATTTTAAATGTAATAGAAGATTCTAGAAATTCAGCTAATATGTCACAAGCTGAAATATTATATTCTGGAGCTCAAACTTTGTATGCTAGTAGTATATTAAATGATAGTTTGAGTGATAAATTTGATGGAATAGAAGAACTATATAGTTTATTAGAAACAACAAATAAAAAACCAGAATATGGAACATTAAAAATAGATAGTAGTGGTAAAATAATGTTTGCTACTTACATAGATGGTAAGTGTTATAGTTCAGTAGATGGAGAATCTGGTTTAAAAGTAGAAGAGATTGAAAATCCTTTAGATTGTGCACCTAAATCACAATATAAAGATTTAACTTTAAATGGTAATGATCCAGTAGTAAATACAGGATTAATACCAGTTATTATTTCAAATGATGGAACAGTAACAGTAGCAGATATTTATAGTGATGAATGGTATAACTATGATTCTAAATTATGGGCTAATGCAGTAACTGTAAGAAGTGGAACAGATACAACTGCAGGAACTGTTTTAGATATGAATAATATAATGCAGATGTTTGTATGGATACCAAGATA
>CAYJEL010000060.1:0-6039 GCA_964369245.1 uncultured Muribaculaceae bacterium | reverse complement strand
AATTGAATAAAGAAG
This sequence comes from uncultured Muribaculaceae bacterium, assembly GCA_964369245.1. Lineage (GTDB taxonomy): Bacteria > Bacillota_I > Bacilli_A > RF39 > UBA660 > Faecisoma. The sequence continues at coordinate 6,024 of CAYJEL010000060.1, read as the reverse complement.
ATGAATATCAAAAATATTGTAAAAAGTATAATGAATGGATTGTAAAGTTTGAAAGTAGTAAAATTGTTATTAATGAAATTTATAGTTGTTTTGATAAAAATGCATATATAAAGCAACGTCAATTTGTTGATGATTTTATAAAAAATTATAACAATGAGGAAATTGTTGATCAACTTATAATGAATAGAGAAGTTGAAGTTAAAAAAGCAAGGGCACAACTTAAAAATGTTCAACAAATTATAACAGTTGCAGAACAAAATAAAGAGGTTGTAAAATTTAATCAAGAACCTGATGAGGCTTTAGATTTTAGATATGGAACTGTTAAACAAATTTTATTAGATATAAAGGATGGGTTAAAGAGATGTTAGATATAAGAGAAAATAGACTTGATTATATGGAACAGTTAAAACCCTATGAAGGATATAAGCTAGATTGTGCTTTGTGTCTTACTTATTCACTTGATTTTGAAGCAGTTTTGACTGTTTTAGCTTCTTTATCTTTTTACAATTGTGATCTAGATTTGGATAAAATTGATAAAAATGCCTTATTAAATTCAATTGATAAAATAAAAGATAAAATAATGATTTTTTGTAATGCTTCTTCGATATCTATTCCTAAAAAGTTTAATGAACTTTTTATATTACTTGAGAGAAATATTTTTCCGGTTAAAGGTGAGAAAGTTTTTCACCCTAAGATTTGGTTATTAAAATATACTGATGGTAATAAATCATATATAAAATTAGTTAATTTAACTAGAAATTTGACATTTGATAAAAGTATTGATTTGTGTGTGAGTATTGATTTTGATATTAAAAGAAAAAAAATAGATAAGAATAAATCTTTAGTTTCTTTATTAGAAAATATTACTGAAGGGTGTGTTTTTAATAAAAAAATTGCTAATTTGATAAATGATGTATCTAAAATTGATATTAAAGATAAAGTTGATTTTATAGATGATTATGAATTTGTTATTGATCAAACTAAAGATGCTTCAGAGTTATTTGAAAATAAAAATAGAATATTAATAGTTTCACCTTTTTTATCTGATAAAATTATTTCTAAAATGGTGGAAGGGTGTTCTGATAAATTTTTGATAACAAGAGCTGAGGCGGTTACTTCTGATATTTATAATAAATTAGAAAAAAATATTTATATTGTAAAAGATAAATATTTGGAAAATGATTTAAGTTTCAAATCAGATATTCATGCTAAACTTTATTATGTAGAAAATGATAATGGGAATTATTTATTTATAGGTTCTACGAATGCTACTAATAGTGCTTTTTATAAAAATTATGAATTCATGATAAAGTTTAAATTATCTAATAAGAATAGATTATTATTTAAACAATTTACTAATTCTGAAGTTTTTAATCAATACGAATATATGCCTTTGGAAAAAGGTGAAAGAATAGATAAAATTAATTTTAGTGAAATTATTAATCATGTAAAAGGAAAAGTTATTAAAAAGAGTAATTGTTATTCAATACAACTTAGTTGTGATAAAGAAATTAAAGAAGATATAAAAATAGGATTATTAAGTGTCTATGGTTCTGATGATAAAAATTATGGTTTATTTAAACTTAAAAATAAATTATATTTTGATGATTTAAAAGAAGTTGAGTTAACGCAGTTTTTTGTTTTAGAATGTGGCGATAAAAAAACTGTTGTTAAAATTGAACTTGATGGATTACCAGAATCTAGAGATAGTAACATATATAAGTCGATAATAAATGAAAATGGAATTTTAAATTATATAAATGTTTTTTTAAGTGATGATTATATATCTAGTTTTGCTGTTGGCTCTAATTCAAGTGGGAAAAATAATACTGTTATTTCTACAATGGAAATTTATGAACGTCTTTTAAAAAAAGCAAAAGTAGAACCTGAGAGTATTAATGATATAGAAAAAATAATTAGTTTATTTACTAATGACTTAAATGATGAAAAGATGAAGGAAGATTTTGATAATATTAGAAATATGTGTTTAGAATTTAAGAAGGCAGTTAAGGTGATTAATAATGGATAGTACAAAGGAGTTTCAAAAATTAACTATAGCTCATATTTTAAGTTTATATGATAATGGTCAAAAAAGAGTTTTAGTTGCTGACGAGGTTGGGTTAGGTAAAACAATCGTAGCTAAGGGTGTTATTAATGAATTAAAAGAAAAAGCAAGTGATAAGAAAAAGTTTACAGTTTTATATATTTGTTCTAATGCTAATTTAATCAAGCAAAATGTAAAAAAATTAGGTATTAATAAAGTAGATGATTGTCGATTGTCAATGTTACATTTGAATAATTTTAAGAATAAACAATCTGATATTGAAAGTCTATTACCTTTAACTCCTCAAACATCATTTTATTTTAAGTCACATGGTGGTATTTCTAAGGAAAGAGCTTTAATGTACTTTCATTTAAAAAATTTAGATTCTTTTAAAGATTTATCTAAACTTAAAAATATTCTAAGTTTAAAAAGTAATAGTGATTTTGATTGGTATTTAAAAGAGTATGAAAAAGAGTTTTCTGTAATAGGTAACTATGAATCCTATTTTTGTGATATAAAAAAGAAGGTAAGTAATTTTGATAATTCATATTATGAAAAAATGTTTGAAAAAGAAAATATTGAAGATAGTGAAAAAAAAGATTTTGTAAATTATTTTAGGAAGATATTTGCTAAAATCAGTTTAGATAATTCTGAGTTTGATTTGATTATTATGGATGAATTTCAAAGATTTAGAAATATTATTAATGGAAATAGTTCTGGCGAAGATTCTGATACGAGTTTAATTGGTGATATTTTATTAAAAACAAATAATAAAATTTTATTATTATCAGCTACTCCTTATAAGATGTATGCCACTTTGGAAGAATTAAATGATGGTGAAACTTCAATGATTGACGAGGAATTTCTATCTGTATTTAAGTATTTATTTACTGAAAATGATTTTTTAATTTTTTCTAAGGAATGGGCTATTTATACTGATTGTTTAAAAAAATTTTTAGACGGCAATAGTACTAAGGAAATATTTGTTACACAAAAGAAAATTGTTGAAGATTTACTTTTAAAAGTTATGGTGAGAACTGAAAGAAGACGTAATGATATTAGTTGTAGTATCTGTACTTTAAATGATAAAGATTTTATGACAATTAATAAAGATGATGTTATTTCTTATTTATCAGTTCAAAAGGTAATTGATGAGGCAAAATATTTTGATAAAAACATTAATTTTAGAATAGATTATTCTAAATCAGCACCATATCTCTTTAGTTTTATGAAAAATTATAGTGCATATAAGAAAATAAAAGGTTTGGTTAATAATGATTTTGAAGGTGATATTGAAGAAAGAAAAAAATATAAGTCATTGATTAATGCAATTAATTCTAATAAAAATTATTTGTTTTTAAAAGAAGATGATATTAAAGATAAAAGAAGTATTAAACCTAATAATGCGCGTTTAGCTAGTTTGGAAAAGATTGTTTTTCCTGAGTTACAAAGCTTACTATGGATTCCTGCATCTAATCCTTATTATACCACTGATGGTATATATGAGAAGTATAAAAATGCTTCGAAGGTTTTGGTATTTTCTACCTGGGAAATGGTTCCCAGAATGATATCTACTATGCTTACGCATGAAGAGGAAAGCTTAAATAAGATAAAGGTTAAGACTAAAGATAATAGTGAGGATATGATAAAAGAATTATTATCATGTGAATGTGAATATTTAAGTGAAATTTATAATGCTAAATCTTATTTTGGCAGTAGTATTAAAGATATTAGAAAAAGTATTAAGGATGAATTAAGTAGTTTAAATAATTTGTCTAATAAGGTGAATTTTAAAAAAGATAAGTTTATTAATATTTTAAAAGATATAAAAAATGAAAAGATACCTGAAAATTATTTAGATATTTTAGTTGATTTTGCTATAGCCAGTCCTTCTATTTGTGTTTCGAAGTTAAATTTAAGTGTTGAAAATAAAAAGTCTTTTTTAGAATTGTTTTTAAATGTGTTAACTAAGGAATATTCTAAAAATGTTATAAAAAATTGTATGAAAGGTAAAAGATATTCTTTAGAAAATGTGTTGAAGTATTGTGTTGAAGGAAATATATTAGCGGTTATGGAAGAATATGTTCATGTTTTAAATTTAAATGATAAATCTAATTATATTGATTTATCTAAGAATGCTATTAATACAACAAATTTGGATGTTGATGTGTTGGATGATTCTGAAAAAATAAAAACTGTAAAAATGAATGTTCATTTTGCACTTGCTTATTTTGAATTAAAAAATAATGCTGATAAGATGAATCGTTTAGAAGATATTAGAGTAAGTTTTAATTCGCCATTTAGGCCTTTTGTTTTAGCTACTACTTCAGTTGGTCAAGAAGGTTTGGATTTTCACAATTATTGCCGTAAAATATTTCATTGGAATTTACCTCATAATCCTGTTGATTTAGAACAAAGAGAAGGTAGGGTAAATAGATTTAAGTGTTTGGCAGTTAGAAAAAATATTGTTTTTAATAATGGTAATAAAATGTCTTGGGAAGAATTATTTGAAAATGAAAAAACTGATTCAGGGTTAATTCCTAATTGGTTTTTAGACAAAAATACTATTAAAATTGAAAGTTATTTTCCTTTATATCCTTTTAGTAGCGATATATCTAAGTATAAATATTTAAAAAAAGTTTTATTTCGCTATCGTTTAGCTTTGGGGCAAGCGAATCAAGATAATTTGATTAATAAAATGAAAGATGTACCTAGTGAGGAATTATTCATAAATTTAAGTCCTTATAATAGAAAATAAGTCGAATATTAAAGTAAAATTTGTTTTACTTTTTTATTGCTTTATAGTTATTATAATTGTATAATTTTAATTATGGAGGTATAGTTATGGAAGATAAATTACCAGTAGTTGATTATAAACATGATTTTTTTGACATGGATACTGATAAAAGTAAATTAACTGATTTAGTTGATAAGTATATTGTTTTAGAAATTAAAGAAAATAATAGAATTTCTGTTATGGTTGCTAAGCTTTTGAAGTTAAGTGGTGAGAGTATTTTTGTTAGGTTATTTGATGACGGTTCTAAAGAAACTCATGAAGAATGGGGAATGGATGTTTTAAAGCAATATGAAGAAGAAGTGTTAATTGAAAATATTAGAGGAATAGAATTAAATACTAAATATAATAATTTTTTATTTGATGATAGTTGGATTAATAAGATATGTGAAATCACAAATAAAAATGGTAGTAAGATTACTGTTTTAATAAATGGTTTTGATGGTGTTAATGTTTGGTTTATAAACAAATATTCTATGGATGGAAAAATATTTGTTTCTGAAAATAATTATTTATTTAATTTTATTACAGATGTAAAGGTGGTGGATTTATGAAATTAATATATTTAACAACCAACAAACATAAGGTGGAAGAGGCTAATCGATTTTTTAAAGATAAATATGGTTTTGATTTAGAGATTGTTGATCCTTCTTTTGAAATTTTAGAAATACAAGGTAATAGTTGTGCTTCTGTAGCGGCTTTTAGTGCGAGGTATGCTGCTGATAAATTAGGGTATCCTGTTTTAAAAAGTGATAGTGGTTTATTTATTGAAGCTTTAGGAGGATTACCTGGTGTTTATAATGCTTATTTTGATAAACAAATTGGTGTTTCAAAGTTTTTATCTTTACTTAAAAATGAAAGTAATCGTAATGCTAGGTTAGAACATTGTTTTGCTTATTGTGAACCTGGTTGTGAACCTGTTGTATTTACTGGTGGAGGAACTGGTTTTATTGCTTATGAGGGTAAGGGTAAACTTGGTAGATGGCATGATTTATTTTATATACCTGATGGATATGATAAAACTTTAAGTGAATTAAGGGAAACTGATAATAAATTAGAGGCTACTTTTTGGGGTAGTGCTATGGATGATTTTGCTAAATGGTATCGTGATAATAAATTAGGAATTTAATTAATAAGGAGGAATTGATGGGATTAGTTAAAGGAACAGTTGTTTTAGAAAATTATA
>CAYJEL010000059.1:4560-6541 GCA_964369245.1 uncultured Muribaculaceae bacterium | reverse complement strand
AGTAGCACTAATCAGAACACTAGCTACCAACCCAGATATTTTACTCTTAGATGAACCATTCTCAGCTTTAGATTATCAAAGTAGATTATCTGTCTCACAAGATGTTTACAATATAATTAAAAACGAAAATAAAACAGCCATTATGGTAACACACGATATAGCCGAAGCAATAACACTTTCAAACCAAATCATAGTCTTAAGTAAAAGACCATCACAAATAAAAAAGATAATAAATATAAACTTTGATAAAAAGACTCCTTTAGAAAAAAGAAAATCAAAAGAATTTCCTCATTACTTTGATTTGATATGGAGTGAAATAGACAATGAGTAACGAACAAAAAAAATATTTAAACAAAATTAAAAAAAACAAAATATTTATAATAACATTTCAAATATTAATATTTATAACTTTTATTATTACATGGCAAATACTAGCCAATTACAATATAATAAATACATTTATTTTCTCTTCCCCTAAAAAAATAATAACAACCCTAATAAATTTACACAATCAAAATAACTTATATCAACACATTATAACAACTATGATTGAAACTATCATAAGTTTTTCACTAGCTACAATTTTAGGATTACTAATAGCTATTATTATGTGGTACAACAAAACATTAGCTAAAATCACAGAACCATATTTAACAGTTTTAAATTCCCTACCTAAAGTAGCTCTAGGACCCATGATAATAATTATTATTGGAGCAAATACAAAATCAATAATAATTATGGCTCTACTTATTTCTTTAATAATAACAATAATAAATCTATACCAAGGATTTATAATAACTGATAAAAATAAAATCAAATTATTAAAATCTTTAAAAGCAACTAAAAAACAAATACTAACAAAACTCATCTTACCAAGTAATATATCAAATATAATAAGCGTTTTAAAAATAAATATCTCAATGTCACTAATAGGCGTCATTATGGGTGAAATGTTAGTAGCAAAAAAAGGAATAGGATATTTAATCATATATGGATCACAAATATTTAATTTAAACCTAGTTATAACTGGAATAATTTTATTAGCTACAATATCAATAATAATGTATTCTTTCATTCACTTATTAGAAAATAAAATGAAAAAAACTAAATACCACTAAAAAACTATTGATAAATTTCAATAGTTTTTTTAATAAATAGTAATTGTAAATCTTGAAGAATGATGTCCATCAGATTGTCCATTAAATAATGTATAAGAAAATATCCCATTAGCAGCTGTATTTGAAAAAAATAAACTACCACCTCTATATATCCAATGATATAAATAATAATTAGTACTTGAAAATCTAGGATCTCCTAAATATCTATCACTATAAAAATAAAGAGTTTCTGTAAGTCCATCACCTTTTATTGGTGAAATATCACCTTCAGTATAAGTTCCATATGGATAAACATTTATATATCTACCTTCAGGAAGTGAAGTAAATCCTGATAAATCAGAAACAAAATTACCATTACTATCCAAAATTATACCCATAACCCTATCAAATGTACCACCTATCATATCGTACACTCCATAAATATTTCCAGTAGTAGATGCACCCATGCCGTTATAACTATCATATGCATGATTCGCATCATTACAAGTAGCAGTAGTTCTTCCATCAGATGCTGATGAACCACCAATTCCTGTTATATATGTACTACAATTATTTAAGTAAATTTCCTTATTAGCTCCACTGTAATCAGGATTACCATACTTACCGTAAATAGACTGTGATAAATAAGCTATTGCCCCCCATTCAGTATTCTTAATTAAATGCGCATCTACATATCCAATATAACCATAATTTTCATAGCCTCGAATCCCATTCATTAATTCTTGAACATAATTAAATGTTGATGATATAGTATAATTTATCATCGGTGTCATATTAGGCTTAGAATATAATAAATTATTAACTTTTGAAGCTTCAAATTTAGCTATCCAAAACCCTGGAATTTCAGTGTTTTCAGCATTTCC
>CAYJEL010000059.1:2145-4460 GCA_964369245.1 uncultured Muribaculaceae bacterium | reverse complement strand
ACAACAGTACCCGGTTCTGAAAAAACATACTCTTCTCGCTTAGAAGCAATAACAGATGCTCCATTAGCCCACTGCTGAACACTATAATCATACCATGCATTATTTAAAACATCAGCTTTTACCCATTTAGCAATACCCTCATCATATACAATAGGAATTATTCCATCTATTAAAACAGGATCAGCTCCATTTAACATAGGATCTGTATATCTACCACCTAGTTCAAAAATAAATTCCAAATTTAAAACCATATCAGCATTAGTTGGTACACTTTCAGCCAAATAAGAAATCTGAAAAACAGTTGTTGAATTAGGTTCAAATTCATCATAAATATACATATCTAAAATAAAATATCTACCATCGTTAGAATTCATTAATTCATTAACCTGTTTCAAATAATAAGATGTATCCGTAGAATTAACAATAGTTACCTCATAAACAAATCTAGAACTTACATTTGGAACATTAACACCAATATTAATACTATTATCAGTAAATGATGGATTAAAATTTTCAGTAGCATCTGTTGTACTTATCAATTCAATATTAGACACATATATACCTGTAGATACATCATACAAAACTTCACCACTAATAGATAAATTTGTATTTAAAGCAGCATATCCAATTGAAACAAAGGAAACTGAAAAAAATAATAAACACAATATTAAAAATCTAAACTTATTCATATTCTCACTCCTTGATACTATGTAATCATTATAGCAAAAATTAAATATATTTTCAAACACTCAGTTAATTAAAATATTAAACACTATTATAAAAAAATGTATTATTAAAATACATTTCATTTACTCAAAATCCAACCTTCATAACCACCTAAAACATTTATAGTTTTAAACCCTTTTTTATTTAAAAAACAACAAATACGATAACTATACTCTCCATTTTGACAATACAAATAATAAATTTCACTTTTATTTAAATATTTATCAGGCGCTTTAACTAATAAAGCCTTTGGTATATTTTTAGCACCATTTAAATGATTATCATTAAATTTTTCAATACTTCTTAAATCAATTATTGATATATTGGATTTCTTTAATAAATCATTAATTGAAATATTCATATTAACCACCCTATTAAAGTATATGCAAGAACATCAATATTGGAAAGGCTAAATAACCAAAAAAAATATACAAAAGTATATTTTTAATCTTCTTCACTAAAGAAGTCATCAAAGAATTGATCATCACTTATATAAGCATAATCAAAATCATCTTCTTCTAAAATATTAGTCTCTACTTCTTCATCAAGAGGAGTTGCTAATTTAGAATAATCAATTACTGGTTGTTCAATTTCTACTTTTGGTACTACTTTTTCAATTGGTTTTTCCACAACAATATTAGATTCAACTTTACCTACATTAGATACATTTTGTGGTACTAAAACATTATTAATTTCCTCTTTAGTAATATCTTCATCTTTAACAATATTTTGCTGAGGTATAATTACAGGTTTTAAAATATCATCAAAATAATCTTGAGTAACATCTTCTTTTAATTCTGATACAACATCTTTTTTATAATCATCAGCTATCACATTAGAAATAGATTTATTTTCAACAAATGGTGTAACAACATCATTTTGTTTATTTCTAAATAAGAAATCATCAACTTTATTATCAACCATTTTAGGCTTAATATCTTCTTTAACTAATTCATCAGTCTTTTTATCACTAATAATTTCATCAATCAAAGAAACATTACTATTTTTTCTATTAGATTCTAATGATTCTTTAAGTTGTAAATCAACAACAGGTTCATTTTTTAAATCTTCTTTAGCTTCTAGAGTACTATTAGTAACAGTCGATTTGTTTTTTTGTTCACTATTAATTAACTCTTTTTCTTTATTTTCCTCTTCATCCATTAGTGCTAATTTAGCATCTATTCTTTTTACAATATCATCAATATTAAAAGAACTAGGTGCTTTTTTCTCTTCAGGCTTTTGCATCAAAGAATTAGAATCAGAAACCATAGGCCTTACATCACTTTTAGGTTCATCTGGTTTTGAAGGAGTTGAAAAATTCTTCATAAGTTCATTCATTTTTTTCTCACGTTTATCATTAACAAATTCTTTTAAATCAAATAATTGAATATTTTTTCTTTCCCTAATCGGATAGGTCATATTCTCGCGAGTATAACCCCAATCAATTTTCCAATCATAACAAACCTTTGTTTTAAATGGTAATTCACGAGCTCTTAAAACAATCATTTCTCCTTCTTTTAATCTCTGTAAATCACTTACAGTAACCAAAGGAGTACTTGCAGTTTTATCTTTTTCTTTAGATTTAACCT
>CAYJEL010000059.1:0-2135 GCA_964369245.1 uncultured Muribaculaceae bacterium | reverse complement strand
ATTTAACCTCTCCACACATCTTACTAATTTCTTCTAAAGCACTTAACTCACTCGAAATTAAATAAATTATATTCCCACAGTTACCCTTAATAGTTTCCCCATTTTCCTTACCATATACTTGGTATAATTGGGCAAAATTTTGAATTATAAAATTAAAACGAATATTCCTACTACGTGCAGCTGTAACCATTGTTGTTACATCTTTTAAAGGAGGCATATTAGCAAACTCATCTAATATAAAATTAGTACGATATGGTAACTTACCACCTAATTCTTGAGCTACATCAATTAATGTTTCATAACACTGTTTAATAAATATAGTTACCAAAGAATGATATGTTTTTTTCTCATCTTGAATAACAATAAATACAGCAGTTCTTTTACGCCCAATATCTTTCATATCAAAATCACTGTAAGATAACATCTCAGATAAATTCTCACGAGATGAAAATAATTTTATCTTTTGTTTGAATACAGATAAAATACTACTTTTTGTATCATTTGGTGCCATGATAGTTGATGACACATTTATATAAGCAGGACTAGCTTTATCTTTAGTTTCAAAATAATCCTTAATATAAACAGTATTACCAATTTTTTCCTCACCAACAGTAGTCATTAAATTAATACTATTTAAATTAATCTCTTCTTTTTTAGCATCTTCAAATAATGCTAAAGATAAACCCGTAAAATAATCAGCTGAAGTTTTTTCCCAAAACGGATCTTGAGACTGCGCTTTATCATCATATAATATATTAGCAGATAAATCATCTAATAACTCATTAGCTTTATCCTTATTACCTTCTTGATATAAAGAATAAGGTAAAGAAAAAGGATTCCAAGCATTACCTTTTAAAGTATCACGGAAGTTAAGTAAAACTACATTATATCCTCTACTTTCAAGCATTTTAGCTGTTTTTTCATATATCTCACCTTTAGGATCGGTAACAATCATTGATTCTCCCTTTTTAGCTAAAGATTCAACTAAAGGTAAAACTATAGTTTGTGTTTTACCAGAACCAGTAGCCCCTAAAATTAAACTATGAAATTCACTATCATCTACATATAAATTTTGACCATCATTAATTAAAGGTACCCCAGCATAATTACTAGTTGTTTCTTTAGTTTTAACCAAATTAAGCATTTTTTTCATCTCATTATTTGTAGCCCAACGAGAATATCCTGATTCATTTTTTTTAGTAGTCGAGATACCAATACCCCTGTCTCTATCAAAAAAATAAGAAGAGACAGAAGTTATAATTATAGCATAAGTAAACACAAATCCCACCATTGTTGGAACAAAATATTCAGATGAAAATGCAGGTAAAGGATTTAATCCATGAAACTCACCAGATGAAGCAAACATAGATATATTAATAACAGCTATTGCCACTAAATAAAGTAATGCAATTGAGAACAAAACAAATATTGCTATATCCCTTCCAGATGCAAGAAATTTTAACTTCATATATACCCTCTTCTTTCTATTAAATAGTATATCAAAACAACAAAACTATTTCAATTAAATTTGATTATTTTTTTTATTTATAGTTTTTACTATTAAAAAGACAAATAAAGCAACTACCCCAACTATTAATATAAATAATATTAAGAATAAATTATCTAAAATAAAATTTTCTTCATTTAATAATTTACCAAATTTGACTCTTATTTCTAAGTCTTCAGCATTATCATCAGTTACTGCCCAGATGTGATTATCATCACTCACAATATCAGCATTCGATTCCAAAATTTCTCGATCAGATGATATACTTATCTTAACTTGGTCAACTTCCATATATTCAAAATTCATACATAAAAAACCCTTACTAGTTGATAATAAATATTCATCATCAGTAACTTTAACAGCTGAAAGTGCCTCAAAACAACTATTAGCATAATATGCATAAGCAATATTTGTGTAATCATAACTATATTTATAATTACCTATAAAATAATCACTATTTTTACTAAATTCAACATGATACTTATAATTTCCTAAATTACTTAAAATAGCAGATGGTTCTTTTTTTTCTAGTTCAGCTATTTTATCATAATCACCAATAGGTAAAAATATATCAACTGATTCTTCAAATAATTCATCATTAAACTCTAAATTATATTCAACTGTACAT